>JACJZD010000001.1:803608-1107912 GCA_020635795.1 Flavobacteriales bacterium | reverse complement strand
TAAATTATTCAACAAACCTTTTGGCGATGCTCATGATGCCGCCTACGATGTTGATGCAACAGCTCGTTGTTTTTTTGGTTTAATTACCAATAGAGTTATACATGTTAACGAAATAAAAAATGTTGACGATGTAAAATACGAAGCACCAACCCTTGCCGAAGCAAATTTTGAAGACCTTCATACCAAACAAACCAAAGACGATGATGTATTAAAGGTTGCAAAAGAAGTTACCGACACACTTACTGATGTTCCTTTTGTTCACTTACACAATCATTCAGAATTTTCCATCTTACAATCCACCACCAAGGTTAACAAACTTGTTTTAAAAGCCAAAGAATTTGAAATGGATGCAGTAGCACTTACCGATCATGGAAACATGATGGCTACCTTTCATTTTGTTAGAGATGCGCTTAAAGAAGGTATTAAACCTATTGTTGGGTGTGAGTTTAATTTGTGTGCTGATAGAAAAAATAAAAGTTTAAAGGATGATGGTTTTCAAACAGTTTTAATTGCTAAAAATAAAAACGGTTACCAAAACCTTATCAAATTGGCTTCTTACGCCAATACCGAGGGGTTTTACTATGTTCCTCGTATTGACAGGGAATTACTGCTAGAATACAAAACCGATTTGATTGCTTTATCTGGAGGTATTTGGGGTGAAATTCCCAACAAAATATTGTTTGAAGGAACCAATCAAGCAGAAGAAGCTGTTTTATGGTGGAAAGAACATTTTGGAGACGATTTTTATATTGAAATAAACCGGCATGGTGTTGCTGAGCAAAATGAAATAAACAAAGTATTGCTGGAGTTTGCTAAAACCCATCAAATCAAATATATTGCAGCTAACAACACCTATTACCTCGATAAATCGGATGCCGAATCGCAAGATGTTTTATTGTGTATCAAAGATGGAAAATATGTAAGTCAACCCAAAAAGTATATAGGCTCAAAAGGTCGTGAGTTTAGATTTGGTTTCCCAAACGATGAGTTTTATTTCAAATCGGGAGATGAAATGAAAAAGCTTTTTGCCGATTTACCAGAAGCCATTATCAATACTGCCGAAGTTGCAAATAAAATTGAGTCATTTAAACTCGAAAGAGATGTATTACTTCCAAAATTTGACATTCCTGAAGAATTTAAAGACCCCTTAGACGATGAAAATCCGCAACTAAAAAACGGTGAAAATGCCTATTTGCGACACATCACTTACAAAGGTGCAGAGGAACGTTATGGAGAATTGACAGATGAAATAAAAGAACGGTTAGATTTTGAATTAGATGTAATCCGAAAAACTGGTTACCCAGGTTACTTTTTAATTGTTGAAGATTTTATTAGAGAAGCTCGAAGAATGGGTGTTGCCGTTGGACCAGGAAGAGGTTCTGCTGCGGGTTCTGCTGTGGCTTACTGTACAGGAATAACCAATATCGACCCCATAAAGTACGATTTACTTTTTGAGCGTTTTTTAAATCCTGATAGGGTTTCCATGCCCGATATTGATATTGATTTTGATGATGATGGTCGCCAGTTGGTTATTGATTATGTGATTAATAAATACGGTGCCAACCAAGTGGCTCAAATTATTACTTATGGAACTATGGCTGCCAAATCGTCAATTCGCGATACGGCGAGGGTTTTTGAACTACCATTAGATCAAGCTGGACGTATTGCAGGTTACATTCCAGACATTTCATTGAGCAAAATCTTTAATCTTTCGCAAGAAGATTTGGAGAAGAAAATTGGACGAAAAGAAGATATAGATAGAGCCAACATGCTAAAAGAAATTGCTAATGGTCATAATTTAGAATCAAAAACTGTAAAACAAGCTATTAAAGTGGAGGGCTCGGTACGTAATACTGGTATTCATGCATGTGGCGTAATTATTACTCCTGATGACATCACCAACTATGTACCTATTGCTTTAGCTAAAGACTCTGAAATGTCTTGTACTCAGTTTGATAACTCTGTTGCTGAAAATGCAGGATTATTAAAAATGGACTTCTTAGGATTAAAAACATTAACCCTAATTAAAGATGCCATACAGATAATAAAAGATAAATACAACCTGACCCTTGACCCCGAAAAATTTGATATTGAAGACCAAAAAACTTACGAATTATTTCAACGAGGAGAAACCGTAGGTATTTTTCAATACGAGTCTGCTGGAATGCAAAAACACTTAAAACATTTAAAACCGACTGTTTTTGCCGATTTAATTGCCATGAATGCGCTTTATCGTCCAGGACCAATGGAATATATTCCTTCGTTTATTAAACGAAAACATGGCGAAGAAGATATTGTTTATGACCTTCCAGAAATGGAAGACAACTTAAAAGAAACTTACGGTATTACCGTTTACCAAGAACAGGTAATGTTGCTCTCTCAACATATAGCAGGTTTTTCTAAGGGTGAAGCCGATGTGTTGAGAAAAGCAATGGGAAAAAAGCAAAAAGCTGTTTTGGATAAAATGAAACCTCAATTTATTGAGCAAGCTGCTGCAAAAGGTCACCCTGAAGACAAGCTAGAGAAAATTTGGAAAGATTGGGAATCGTTTGCAGCTTACGCCTTCAACAAATCCCACTCTACTTGTTACGCTTGGATAGCTTATCAAACCGCTTATTTAAAAGCCCACTACCCTGCTGAATATATGGCTTCGGTATTGAGCAACAACATGAACGACATTAAACAAGTTACATTCTTTATGGACGAATGTAAACGCATGGGAGTTCAAGTTTTAGGTCCTGATGTAAACGAATCGGTATTAAAATTTACCGTAAACAATAAAGGACAAATTCGTTTTGGCTTAGGAGCCATGAAAGGTGTTGGTGAAAAAGCTGTAGAGTCAATCATTAATGAACGAAAAGAAAATGGACACTACACTTCTATTTTTGATTTAGTAAAACGTATTGATTTACGTGCTGCCAACAAAAAAACATTAGAAAGTTTAGCACTTGGTGGTGCTTTCGATTCGTTTGAAGGGACTCACCGTGCACAATACTTCGCATTACAGGACGACAACACCGTTTTTCTTGAAAAAATAATTAAATACGGTAGTAAGTTTCAAGAAAATCAAAACTCATCGCAAGTCTCGATGTTTGATATGTTGGATGATGAAAATGCACTCCAAGTGGAAGAACCTCCTATTCCAAGTTGTGAAGAATGGGGGACATTGAATAAACTTCGTAAAGAAAAAGAAGTGGTTGGTATTTTTATTTCTGGTCATCCTTTAGATGATTTTAAATTAGAAATCACTCATTTTGCTAAAGGAGAATTAAGTGAGCTAAACAATTTAGAAAGTGTTGAAGGAAAAACTTTTGCTATTGCTGGTATTTGTGCAGGTTTTCAAGAAAAATTTACCAAAAACAACAAACCTTTTGGAATTGTTAAAATTGAAGATTATTCCGATTCACACGAATTTTTCTTATTTGGAGAAGAATACATCAAATACAAAGCATACTTCTCGCAAGACCAATTTTTATTTATTAGAGGCCAAGTAAAAGCTCGAGAAAACCGATGGGCAAAGCCAGGTACAGCTCCTGTAGAGAAAAAACTAGAATTTAACATCAGTTCTATTCAATTGCTATCAGAAGTTCGTGAAAAACTGGCAAAAGGCATAACCATTATTATCAATTACAAAGATGTAACCCTTGAAATGATTGAACAATTGGACAAACTGACCAAGGACTTTCCGGGTAAAGATAATTTTGACATTTACCTGTTAGACATTGAAGAAGGAACAGTAGGATTATTCTCGAGAACAAAAAAAGTAACACTCTCTAACGAGTTTTTTAGTAATTTAGGACAGATTTCAGATGTGGAATTCACCATTAATCAGTAAAAATGTCAAATTGACACCTTTTTGATAAATGGTTTAATAATTGAAAACAAAGCAAAATAAATTATCAATATAAAAATAAAAGAAAATGGCATTAGAATTAACAGACGCAAACTTTGCAGAAAAAGTATTAAGTTCAGACAAACCTGTAATTGTAGATTTTTGGGCAGTTTGGTGCGGACCATGTAGAATGGTTGGACCGCTTGTAGAAGAATTAGCAAACGAATATGATGGTAAAGCTGTAATAGGAAAATTAGATGTAGATAACAACCCTGAAATTGCTCAGAAATATGGCATTAGAAACATACCAACCATATTGTTTATGAAAAACGGTGAAATCGTTGATAAACAAGTAGGTGCAGCATCAAAAGATGTATTAGAGGGTAAATTAAAAGCAATGATGTAATTATTGCTTTTATAATTAACTATAAAAAAAGCCTCGCAAATGTGAGGCTTTTTTGTTTTCAAGTGATCCGCTCAGGATTCGAACCTGAGACCTACTGCTTAGAAGGCAGTTGCTCTATCCAGCTGAGCTAGCGGACCATTAACCAAAAAACCAACCGCTAAGTTGGTTTTTCTCGTCGGGGTGGCAGGATTCGAACCTACGACCTCCTGCTCCCAAAGCAGGCGCGATACCGGGCTACGCTACACCCCGAAAGTGTATTGATTTCGCGGCTGCAAATATAATCATACTTTTTACATCTCGAAACATTTTTTAATTTTTTTTGGCTTAAATTTCTATACCCTTATATTCCAAGTAATTTAAATGATTTAAAATAATTCAACATCAACTATTTTAATAGAAATGCAAATATTAGTTTTGTTGCAAATTATTTTAATTCAATAAAAATGAACAGACAATTAATAGAATGTGTTCCTAATATTAGTGAAGGACGCGATGCTACTAAAATTAAAGCAATAACCGATGTTGTTGAAACTGTTGAAGGTGTTAAATTATTAGATGTTGACCCAGGAAAAGCTACCAACCGTACCGTAATTACTTTTGTAGGTGAACCTCAAAATGTAATAGAAGCAGCATTTTTGTTAATAAAAAAAGCATCAGAATTAATTGACATGAGCAAACATACAGGAGAACACCCTCGTTTTGGAGCTACAGATGTTTGTCCATTGGTTCCTATATCGGGAATTACTATGGAAGAAACAGCAAAATACGCTCACCAACTTGCTGAAAGAGTTGGTAAAGAACTACAAATACCTGTTTATTGTTACGAAAATGCTGCGACAGAACCCAAACGTAAAAATTTAGCAAGCTGCCGTTCTGGCGAATATGAAGGTTTAAAAGAAAAATTGGTTAATCCCGAATGGAAACCAGATTATGGTCCCGCAGCGTTTACTGATAAAGTAAAAACAACAGGAGCAACAGCCATTAGTGCTCGTGATTTTTTAATTGCTTACAATGTAAACTTAAACACTACTTCTACTCGTAGAGCTAATGCCATTGCTTTCGATATTAGAGAAGCAGGTAGAAATAAAACTGACGAAAATGGAAAAAACATACTCGATGCAAACGGAGAGCCTATTCGTATTCCTGGAAAACTAAAAGCCGTTAAAGGTATTGGTTGGTTTATTGAGGAATATGGTATTGCTCAAATATCTTACAACTTAACCAACATCAACATTACTCCTATGCACGTTGCTTTTGATGAAAGTGATAAAGCTGCAACTGCAAGAGGTTTAAGAGTTACAGGCTCGGAATTAATTGGATTAATTCCATTACAAGCCATGCTTGATGCTGCTGATTATTACTTGATTAAGCAAGAACGTTCGTTAGGGTGCTCAGAAAATGAAAAAATTAAAATTGCCATTAAATCATTAGGGTTAGATGAATTAAAACCCTTTAATCCACGCGAAAAAATTATTGAATATTTATTGGAAGATGAAAACCCTACAAAAAAACTCATTGATTTATCTTTAAAAGATTTTGCAGATGAAACAGCAGCAGAATCAATGGCTCCGGGTGGAGGCTCTATTGCTGCTTATGTAGGTACTTTGGGCGTTGCTTTAGGTACAATGGTTGCCAATTTATCTGGTCATAAAAGAGAATGGGATCATCGTTGGGAAGAGTTTTCTAATTGGGCAGTTATAGGTCAACAGTACAAAAATAAATTATTGCAATTGGTTGACGAAGACACCAATGCTTTCAATAAAATTATTGATGGTTTTAGAATGCCAAAAGGAACTGAAGAAGAAAAACAATTAAGAGTTGAAGCGATTGAAAACGCTACAAAATATGCAACAGAAGTTCCATTTTTGGTTATGGAAACTGCTTACAAATCTATGGAGGTAATGCAAGCCATGTTAAAAGACGGCATGCAAACATCTTTATCCGATTCGGCTGTAGGTATACTTTGTGCCAAAACAGCTGTTACAGGGGCTTATTTTAACGTAAAAATCAATGCTAAAGATATAAAAGATAGAGCTTTTGCTGATGACATAATCAAACGAGGAGAAGAAATTTATCAAAAAACAATAAAAATAGAAGCTGAAACAATTCAGTTGTTAAACGAAAAATTAAGTTAAATCATGAAAGTATTTCTTTTAAGCATTCTTTTTACAATTAGTACATTATGTTTTTCACAAGATCAAATAAATGTAAAAAACTTAAATCCCGACCATGAATATGAAAATGTACTAACCAAAACTTTATATTCTGATTCAAAATCAACTTATTTTATAATTTGGATAAAAAAAGATGTTAAATCTCATAAACATGAAAAACATACCGAATCTATTATCGTAATAGCCGGAGAAGCAGACATGATTTTGGGCAACAAAAAAATGAAAATTAAAGAAGGCGATTATTTTGTAATTCCTGAAAACACCTTTCATTCAGTTAAGGTGACCTCAAAAATTCCATTAAAAGTAATTTCAGTTCAAACTCCAGAATTTCTAGGTAACGATAGAATTTTTGAAGAAAATTAATATTTAACGTATTAATTTTACTGCATGTAGTACAGTTATTAACAATAAGTTCTTACTTATCAACATTTATAGGGTTTTTGTCTTTTTAAATTTGCATAAAAACAGAATTCGTCTATATTTGTTATGCTTTTATAGAAGAAATATTATTGTTTAACCTAAAAATTTAATAAAATGAACAAAGCAGAATTAATCGACGCAATTGCAAAAGATGCAAAATTATCAAAAGCTAGTGCAAAAACTGCATTAGAAGCTTTAACTGGAGCAGCTTCAAAAGCGCTTAAAAAAGGTGATAAAGTTACTTTAATTGGTTTCGGAACTTGGTCAGTATCTAAAAGAGCTGCAAGAACTGGAAGAAACCCTCAAACAGGTAAAGAAATTAAAATAGCAGCTAAAAAAGTTGTTAAATTTAAAGCAGGTGCTGCTTTAGCTGATAAAGTAAAATAATTTTTTCTATAAAAAATTATGGCGAAAAGCTACTTCTAAATAGAAGTAGCTTTTTTTTTTGTTAATAAACCTCTTATAGCTTTTATCCGAACTGTTTTTTTTAACGAACAGTTTTAATAAATTTGCACCTAATTAAAAACCCAATTATGCATCTTATTGCACCTTCCATTTTATCGGCCGACTTTGCAAACTTGCAAAATGCTTGTGAAATGTTAAATAATAGTGAGGCTGACTGGTTTCATATTGATGTAATGGATGGTGTTTTTGTTCCCAATATTTCTTTTGGTATGCCTATTATCAAAGCCATTCGAAAACATTCCTCTAAAATTTTTGATGTTCATTTAATGATTGTTGAACCAGACCGATACATCAAGGATTTTAAAAATGCTGGTGCAGATGTTTTAACCGTACATTACGAAGCTTGCACACACTTACACAGAACCATTCAGGCAATAAAAGCTGAAGGTATGAAAGCAGGTGTTTCGTTAAATCCACATACCAATATCAATGTTTTAGAAGATGTGATCCAAGATATAGACTTGGTTTTAATTATGAGTGTTAATCCGGGTTTTGGAGGACAATCGTTTATTGAAAATACTTACAATAAAGTTGAACAACTTAAAAAATTAATACAATCAAAAAATGCCAAAACGTTAATTGAAATTGACGGAGGGGTTACTTCTTCTAATGCAAAAAAATTAATTGATTGTGGTGCGAATGTATTAGTTGCTGGTAGTTTTGTTTTCAATTCAGACAATCCTACTGAAACAATAAAAAATTTAAAAAATATTTAACAATGAATTTATTAAAATTTTGTTTTGCAACCCTTGTTATAATTGGCGCTCAGTCTTGTAAAAACGATACAGCAACAACTGAAACTACCGAGCAAGTAACTCCAAAACTCGAAATTACTGAAGAAACGGTTGATATAAATGGGGTAAGTCATTATATCAAAAAAATGGGGCAAGGTGAACCTTTAGTTATACTTCACGGTGGTCCAGGCTTATTTCATAATTATTTAGTTAGCAGCTTCGAAAAACTTGCAGAACAATATCAAATCATTTTTTATGACCAAAGAGGTTCTGGTAAAACTGCATTTCCTACTGATACTACATCCATTACTGTTGAGAATTTTGTTTCCGATTTAGAAGCCATCAGACAACATTTAAAAATCGAAAAATTAAACCTTGCAGGACATTCATGGGGTGCTATTTTAGCCATAAACTATGCAAAACAATTTCCAAACAACTTGAAAAATTTGGTATTGATAGCTCCTGCTCCAGCAAATTCAGAATATTTTGATCAAATGTTTAAGAACATGCAAAACAAACGCAAAGACGAAGATATTAAAGAGATGGTAAAGGTAATGAGTTCAAAAGATTTTGACGACAGAAATCCTGAAGCTGTACTAAAAGCTATAAAAATTGGCGACAAGGTTAATTTGGCCGATCAATCAAAAATTGATGAATTGTATGCAGATATGACTTTTTCAGCAGCTTCGGCTAATAACATGTTATTGGTAAACAGTATAATGGAAAAAAACTTTTTTAATTACAACATTACTGAAAACATGAGTTTAATTACCTGCCCTACTCTAATCATTTTAGGCGACTTAGATAATGTGCCATTTGCATCAGCTCAATTGTTGCAAGAAAATTTACAAAATGCACGTCTAGAAGTTTTAAAATCGGCAGGGCATCATCCGTTTTTTGAAGCACAAAAAGATTTTAATTTTGCTATTGAAGGCTTTTTAAATCCTGAATACGAATAATGAAAAAAATTGAGTTTTCATTAACACAAGATTTTATCGAATTAATGAAGCTACTTAAACTTTTAGGATTAGTAGAAACTGGTGGTCATGCCAAAATAGTTATTGAAGAAGGCTTGGTAAGATACAACAACGAGGTAGAGTTTAGAAAACGAAAAAAGTTATTTAAAGGAGATGTCGTTCAGTTTAACAATCACCAAATAAATATTATATAGTTATGTCAACTGAAAAAACCCTTATACTTAATCACCAACAAATTACCCAAAAAATTGATCGAATAGCTTATCAAATTTTAGAAGACAACTATCAAGAACAAGAAGTTGTTATTGTTGGTATTGCTAATAACGGTTATTTATTTGCTGAAAAAATTGTAGAGAAGCTAAAAAAAATATCTACTACCGATGTTAAGTTTATTTTGGTTCAACTAACCTTAGATAAATCGAACCCACTTAAAAACAAAATAGAACTAAATAAACCTACCGAAATTTTAAACAACAATGTTATCATTTTAATTGATGATGTATTGAATTCTGGCAAAACACTTATTTATGGTGTTAAGTATATTTTAGATTATCCTATTAAACGAATGTCAACAGCTGTTTTGGTTGATAGAAACAACAAACGATACCCAATAGGCACACATTATACCGGATTAGCTCTTTCTACCACACTTAAAAACAACATCTCCATGGAGTTTGAGAAAGGAAATTTCTCTGCTTATTTGAGCTAAAAAAAAGGAGCTTAATTAGCTCCTTTCTTAATCATATCATCTATTCCTTTTGTAAAGTTAGCCGGACCGCCAGCAACATACCCTGTTTTGCCTAAAGCTTCAATCTTATATTGATTGGTTTGGGCATCCTTATCTAAATTAAATACCCAAATTGTTGGATAACCTGTAACTTGAAATGCTTGTTGCAATCCTGCATTTTGTTGTTTAATTTCTTCGGGCAATTGTTTTTTTCTAGGAAAATCAATTTCAATTAACACCACATTTTTTTCAGCCCACTTTTTAAACTCTGGCTTATCAAAAACTTCTGCTTTTAATTTTATACACCAACCACACCAATCAGTACCTGTAAAGTTTGCTAAAATGGGTTTTCCTGTTTTCTTCGAAATTTTATAAGCCTCATTCAAGTCAACCAGCCAACCATCGGCATGCGCCTTGTAATTGTCTTTTAAAACTCCATCTTGAGCAAATAATACAGTTGTACTAATCAATACCACAAATACTAAAACTATTTTTTTCATCTTTAATTTTTTTAAAATCACGACTCAAATAAACAATAACTATACCACTAATGTATTCCGTGCATTTTCTTTTTAATCATCGGTGTTAAAACAATAAGTACTACCCCAGCTAATATAGGGATGAAAAAGAAAATTAGAAAGAAAATTGACAATGAATATTCTTCGCTGATTTTATCAATGTAACTTGCTGTAATACCACCAAAGAAGTTTGCTATAGCTGTTGCAGTAAACCATAAACCAAACATCATACCTACCAATTTAGCAGGAGCTAATTTACTTACGTATGATAAACCAACTGGCGACAATACTAATTCGCCCAAAGTATGAAGCAAATAAGCTAAAATTAACCAAACCATACTAACTCTTACTACACCTGCTTCTGCACCTTGAGGAATTGCAGTAGCACCAAAAGCTAAAACTCCAAATCCAATGCCTAATAAAATTAAACCTAAAGCAAATTTAATTGATGCTGATGGATTGTATTTACTCTCCCATATTTTAGAAAAAATAGGTGCAAAAAGAATAATAAACAACGAGTTTAAAATACCAAACCACGAAGCAGGTACTTCAGAATTTTCAGAACTAAATTCTTTTGACAACATCCACAAAGCGATAGCCCAAATTGCGGCAAAACTTGCCCCAAGAGCAATTACCGAAACAGGGTAACTTTTTACAGTTTTTCTGAACAACATAATTAATACCCAAGTAATAATGGCCAAAGGAACAACAGTTAATAAAGTGTTTATCCAATTAAAAATAACAGCTCCACTACCCGTTAAAGTACGTTGTGTATAATCTTTTGCAAAGATTGTCATACTACTACCTGCTTGCTCGAAAGCCCACCAAAAGAAAATAGTAAAGAAAGCTAAAATACCAATCACCACTAATCTATCTCTAACAACAACTGGAGAATTTCCTTCTTCATTTTCTCCTTCTTTTACTTCTTTTGCTGCTACTTGAACACCTTCATGAACTGCTCTTGCATCGCTAGCTAATTTTTGTTTCGGACTTAACCCAACATCACCAAAAATTCCTTGACCAAACCAAAACTGTATCATACCAACAAACATAAAAATACCAGCTAATCCAAAACCATAACTCCAACCTACTTTTTCACCTATGTAACCACATAATAATATTCCTAAAAACGCTCCAGCATTAATACCCATATAAAAAATAGTGTAAGCACCATCTTTTTTATCACTTCCCAAAGGATATAACCCTCCAACAATAGAAGAAACATTAGGTTTAAAAGCACCATTACCCAAAATCAATAAGGTTAATCCTAAATAAAAGAAAAACGGTGTTTCTGCAGCCATAGAAGCATGACCAGCAGTCATTAATATTGCACCTAATACTACTGCTTTTCTGTAACCAAGTAGTTTATCAGCCAATAAACCTCCAAAAATTGGGGTAACATAAACCAAACCTGTATATAGAGCGTACAACTGTGCTGCTTCTGCATTTGACCACTCCCAGCCTCCTTTTGCAATATCACTTACCAAGAAAAGAACAAGTAAAGCTCTCATTCCATAGTAAGAGAATCTCTCCCACATTTCTGTAAAAAACAGTGTAAATAACCCCGCTGGGTGACCTAATATTGTTGCATTATTGTTCTCCATTATTTATGAAATTTTAGTTAAAAAGAGTGCTAAAATAGTGATTTTAAATTATAATTTTTCTAAAATAAAATTTGTCATCATGTTATACAGGTGTAAACGGGTTGTTCCACCAGATATACCATGGTTTCGATTTGGATATGAAAACTGATTAAATTGTTTATTTGCTTTTACCAACGCATTAATCATTTCTGCTGTGTTTTGGTAATGCACGTTATCATCAGCAGTACCATGTATCAACAAATAGTTTCCTTTTAACTTCTCAACATGATTTATTGGCGAATTATCATCATAACCAGTTGAATTTTCTTGAGGAGTTTGCATATAACGCTCGGTATAAATATTATCATAATACCTCCAGTTGGTAACGGGAGCAACTGCAACCGCAGTTTTAAACACATCGGCACCTTTCAATAAACATGAGGTAGATAAATAACCACCAAAACTCCACCCAAATATTCCTATCCTACTACCATCGATATAAGGTAGCGTTGAAAAATATTTTGCCACCTCAATCTGGTCTTCAGTTTCGTATTTGCCTAATTGCTTATAAATACTTTTTCTAAACTCTGCTCCTCTTCCTTCTGTCCCTCTGTTATCAACAGAAATAACAATATAACCTTTGCTAACTAAGTGTTGAAACCAATATTTGTTAAAGCTATCGTACTGGTCTAAAACGGTTTGATTTCCATCTCCACCGTAAACAAACATAAACAATGGGTATTTTTTGGTTGAATCAAAATCTACTGGTTTCATTATCCAACCATGTAAATCTTGATTGTTTACTTTAACCGTTAAAAATTCCTTTTTACTTAACGAATATTCATCCAATCTATTTACTAAAGGTTGGTTGTCTTCTATTACTCGAATTGTTTTTCCTTTATTATCATTAATAGTAACTAGGTAAGGCGTATTTGCATCCGACCAAGTATTGATGAAATAATTAAATGTGCTACTAAATTCAGCATTGCTTACACCATTTTTAGCATTTAGTTTTCTCTTGTCCTTACTTGATAATTTAACACTATAGATATTTCTTGAAACAGGCGATTCTTCAGTAGATTGGTAATACACCACTCCATTTTTTTCATCAATCCCATATATTTCAGTTACTTCCCATTGCCCTTTAGTTATTTGATTAATTAGTTTTCCTGATAAGTCGTACAAATACATGTGATTAAATCCATCTTTTTCACTTGTTATCAAAAACTGGTTTTTTGTTTCTAAAAATATGGTTGTTGGTATCTCAACATAACGCTCATCTTTTTCTTCGTACAAAAGTTTAGCTTGATTGGTTTCTACATTAACCAAATGAACAGCTAAGTTATTTTGTAAGCGATTAAGTATTTGAATTGCAACATTTTTAGAGTCGTTACTCCAATTAATTCTTGAAATATATTCGTATTCAACTGGTAAGTTTAATTTGGTATTCGCTTTAGTTTTTAAATCATAAACGTAAATGGCAACTTTCGAATTTTCTTCTCCAGCTTTTGGGTATTTGAAATTTATTTGATCAGGATATAAATCGTTATACAATTCCATGTGCCACTCTTTCACTTTACTCTCATCAAATTTGTAATAAGCAATTTTAGTTCCATCAGGCGACCATTCAAATGCACGTACTAAAACCAATTCTTCCTCATAAACCCAATCGGAAGCTCCGTTAATTATTTCGCCTTTTTTGCCATCGGTGGTAATTTGTATTTCTTGTTTTTTGGTTAGATCTTTATAATAAAGGTTGTTTTCTTTTACAAAAGCTACAGCAGTACTATTCGATGAAAACGTAGCGTATAGTTGTTTTTCTCCTTCCGATAATTTAGATAAAGATTTACTGCTTAAATCGTAAACAAAAAAATCTGATTTACTAGAATGGCGATAAATGGATTCTTCTTCAGAAGCAATTAATAGTTTAGACTCATCGGCATTGAAATTATAATCATCAAACGTAATAACTTTATCATTAAACTTTAATTCTTCGTTTTTTACCAATTCAGTTCTAAAGCTTTTATCTTTATATGAATATTTAACTAAATCATTTCCTGTTTTTGTACGTTCTAGTGAGGTGTAAAATACACCATCGTTTAACGACCTAATTCCACCAACAGATCTGGCGTAGAACGAATATGTTTTCCAAACATCATCAATGGTTACCTCTTTTTTTTGTGAATAGGCTTGACCAATAATTGTTGTTATTAATAGTATTAAAAATGAAATCTTTCTCATGTATATTGATTTTTGAAACCACGAATTTAACCAAAAATGAATGATTATCCCCACATCATCTACTGATAGTTTTGAGTAGTTTTGTTCTAATTTATAAATAACAATATGAATACCTACCAAGATTATAAAAATCATTTAAGCAAAATTGCTGATGTTGAATACGCTATCTCAGTATTAAACTGGGACCAAGAAGTATTTATGCCTGAAAAAGGGTCAAAACATAGAGCTCAACAAATTTCTACTTTATCAGGAATTGCACATGATCTTTCAACAAATGAAACTTTTGGCAAGTTAGTACTAAAACTATCTAAAGAAAAACTACCGGAATTAGAACAGTTAAACATAAAAGAGTCGTTAAAAAATTACGAACGAAATAACAAGTACACCACAGCCTTTGTTCAACAAATGAGCAAAACTATTTCTGAAGCTTTTATTGCTTGGCAGGAAGCCAAACAAAAAAGTGATTTTTCCATTTTTGCACCTAAATTAAAAGCATTAGTAAAACTTAAGCGCGAGGAATGTGAATTACTTGGCTACAAAAATCATCCTTACAATGCTCAATTAGATTTGTATGAACCAGGAGCAACAGTTGAGGACTTAGACATATTGTTTAATGATGTAAAAAAAGAATTGGTTCCTTTTGTTCAAAAAATTGCCAATGCAAAACAAAACGACGAGGGTTTAATGTTTAACTACTTCAACAAAGACAAACAACTTGCCTATACTGAAGAATTGTTAGCCCAAATGGGTTATGATTTTAAAGCTGGTCGTCAAGACATTTCTTCACACCCTTTTACAACCAATTTTGGACCATTAGATGTGAGGGTTACCACTCGAGTGGACGAAAACAATTTAAACGAAATTATGTGGAGCAGCATACACGAAGGTGGTCATGCTTTATACGAACAAGGTTTATTGGAAGAAAATTACGGATTGCCAGCAGGGAGTTATTTATCACTAGGGATTCACGAGTCTCAATCGAGGTTGTGGGAAAACAATGTTGGGAGAAGCTCAGCGTATTGGAACCACAATTTTAAAAGGCTTCAAGAGGTTTTTCCTGAGAACCTAGCTAAATATACGTCTGAAGACTTTTATAAAGCCATGAATATTGTTAAACCATCATTAATAAGAACCAGCGCTGATGAGTTGACTTACCACTTTCATGTGTTAATTCGTTACGAGATTGAAAAAGAACTTATTGCAGGAGCCATTGAAGTTGATGATTTACCTAAAATATGGAATAAAAAATACAAAGACTATTTAAACATTGATGTTCCAAATGATGCAAAAGGTGTTTTACAAGACATCCATTGGTCGCACGGAAGTTTTGGTTATTTCCCTACCTATTCTATTGGAAGTTTTTATGCCGCACAATTTTTTAATCAAGCTAAAAAAGAAATAAAGGGTATAGAAAATCAAATCGAAAATGGTGATTTAATTCCTTTACTAAACTGGTTACGAGAAAAAATACACATACATGGCAGATTATTTGCAGCTAACGAATTGTGTGAAAAAATTACGGGAGAAAAACTTAATTTTAAACACTTTTTAGATTATGCAAAAAACAAGTACAACAAACTATATCAATTAAAATAAAAATTATACCGAATGAAAAAGCTAATTATTATTTTTTCGGCTATTGGATTAATAGCTTGTAAAAACGGACAAAAATCAACCGCTATGGATAAAACAACTGCAACTGAAACTACAAATCCTCAAGACCAAGTTTTTGATGTAATTGTACAATTTATTAGTAAAGGAGAAGGAATTGCAAATGGTTTAAAAACAAAATTTGAAGAGGCTGTTGCAAATTTCAACAAAACAAACCACACCAATATTGAAGCAGAAGTGCGTCATTGGGGGCGTGAAGGTGAAACAGATTTGAATTATAACTTAAAAAACTTATCAACAAGTCAGAAAAAGGCTTTTATTACTATGGTTAAAGAAACCATAGGCGAAACGGACATGGCGTTTATTAAATACAACGAGAAGGGTGTTCAAAAAAGATAGTTGATTTTAATAAAAATTCAAAAAGATATAAGAACTTTGCTCATCCTAACCAATAAGGCTAAGATAAGTAATGAATTTTAAATTAATATTTTAATAAATTATCATGGAATTTAGTGGAGAGTCTATTGCCAAGTATTTAAACAATATAGGTATAAAAGGAGTTAAAGAAATCATTTACAACCCTTCATACGAGAGATTGTATGAAGATGAATTGAACTCATCATTAACAGGTTTTGAGGCAGGACAACTTTCTGAGTTAGGTGCAGTAAATGTAATGACTGGTGAATTTACGGGTAGGTCTCCAAAAGATAAATACATAGTTAAAGACGAAGTTACTAAAGACACCGTTTGGTGGGATTCTGATTATGCAGCGAACGACAACAAACCAACTACACAAGAAGTTTGGAACGATTTAAAAAAGACTGTTACAGACCAACTTTCTGAAAAAAAATTATATGTTGTTGATGCTTATTGTGGCGCTAATGAAAATACTCGTTTAAAAGTTAGATTTGTTGTTGAAGTAGCATGGCAAGCTCACTTTGTAAAAAACATGTTTATTCGTCCAACAGCTGAAGAATTAAAAACATTTGGTGAACCAGACTTCGTTATTTTAAATGGTTCAAAAACAACCAACAAAAAATGGAAAGAACATGGCTTAAATTCTGAAAATTTTATCGTGTTCAATTTAACAGAAAAAATGCAATTAATTGGCGGTTCTTGGTATGGTGGAGAAATGAAAAAAGGAATGTTCTCTATGATGAACTATTACTTACCTTTAAAAGGAATAGCATCCATGCATTGTTCAGCTAATGTTGGTGCAGCAGGTGATACTGCTGTTTTCTTTGGTTTATCAGGAACTGGTAAAACTACCTTATCTACAGATTCAAGTCGACAATTGATTGGTGACGATGAACATGGTTGGGACGACGATGGTATTTTTAATTTTGAAGGTGGCTGTTATGCAAAAACCATCAATTTAGATAAAAACTCTGAACCAGAGATATATGCAGCCATAAAAAGAGATGCTTTACTCGAAAATGTAACTGTTGATGCTAATGGAAAAATCGACTTTAAAGATAACTCTGTAACTGAAAACACAAGAGTTTCTTACCCAATCTATCATATCGATAATATTGTAACCCCTGTTTCTAAAGCTGGTCCAGCTAAAAAAGTAATTTTTCTTTCGGCTGATGCTTTTGGTGTACTACCTCCTGTATCTAAACTTACTCCAGAGCAAACTAAATATCATTTTCTATCTGGGTTTACTGCTAAGTTAGCTGGTACTGAAAGAGGTGTTACTGAACCTACCCCAACATTTTCAGCTTGTTTTGGTAAAGCATTTTTATCATTACACCCTACAAAATACGGTCAGGAATTAGTTAAAAGAATGGAAGCTAATGGTGCCGAAGCATATTTGGTAAATACTGGATGGAATGGTAGTGGAAAACGTATTTCTATTAAAGATACTAGAGGTATTATTAATGCTATTTTAGATGGTTCTATAGAAAAAGCCGAAACTAAAATAGTTCCTATTTTTAATTTAAAGGTACCTACTTCGTTGCCGGGTGTTGATTCTAATATTTTAGACCCAAGAGACACTTATAGTAACAAAGAAGAATGGAATGAAAAAGCTAACAAATTAGCTGGTTTATTTGTGAAAAACTTTGAAAAATATACTGACAATGCAGAAGGAAAAGCCTTAGTTGCTGCTGGACCTACAGTAAGCATTGAAGCGTAATTTATTTGTAATACATAAAAGAGTCTTGATTAATCAAGGCTCTTTTTTATTTATTATATTTAGGTAAATACATTGTACAAGTAAGTTGAAAAAAGATGAAAACAACACCTGAACACGATGAACGAATTGCAAAAATGACCTTTGCATCGGTATACCCACACTACGTTACCAAAGTTGAAAAGAAAGGTAGAACGACTGCAGAACTACATCAAGTAATTGAATGGTTAACTGGATATGATGAAACTAAGTTGAAGAAACTCATTGAAGAAAAAGTATCCTTTCAGCAGTTTTTTAAAGAAGCTAACTTAAATAAAAATGCTAGACTGATTACAGGTGTAATATGTGGTTATCGAATAGAAGAAATAACAAATCCAATTACGCAACAAACTCGGTTTTTAGACAAACTAGTTGATGAATTAGCCAAAGGGCGCAAAATGGAAAAGATTTTACGTACCGAAAAAACCTAAAACGGATTTATCTCGCTACATTATAAAACAAAAAAGCCCCGCGAATTGCGAGGCTTTTTATTTTGTTGGTGTAAAATTATTTTACAACATCAGCTAAAGCTTTACCAGCTTTAAACTTAGCAACTTTTTTAGCAGCAATTTTGATTTCTTTTCCAGTTTGTGGGTTTCTACCAGTTCTTGCAGCTCTTTTAGAGATTGAGAAAGTACCAAATCCGATTAACTGTACTGAATCACCTTTTTTTAATGATTTAGATACTGCACCTACGAATGCGTTTAAAGCGTTTCCAGCGTCAGCTTTAGTTAATCCAGCTTCTTTAGCCATTGCATCAATTAATTCACCTTTGTTCATGATTTAAAAAATTTAAGTTATTAATAATGTTATCAAATCAAATATAGGAGTTTTACAAAGTCAATGTACATAAGGGTTCAATAGTTATTAACAAGCTATCAACATTGATTTTACTACTACCTAGCTACTTCAAAAGTAAGGTTTTCTAATCCCAACACTGTGTTTGGGAAAACAACCTTCGACTCCTCTAATAGCAGGGTTAAGTCCTTATAACGATTAGAGAAGTGACCGATAATCAACAACTTAGCATTTGCCTTAGCTGCAATTTCGGCTGCTTGTTTAGCTGTACTATGGCACGTGGCCTCTGCCCTAGCGGATTCACGCTCCAAAAAAGTTGCTTCGTGATAAAGGACATCAACATCCTTTATTATTGGTATAATTTGTTCATTGTATTTGGTATCTGAACAGTAAGCATAGCTATAAGATGGCTCCGGGCTAAAAGTTAACACCTCATTTTTAATCACCTTTTTACCTTCTGGAAAATGGTAATCTACACCCATTTTCAACTTATTTAAGGCATATTTAGGTATAGCATGTTTTCTAACTTCTTCAATATTTATTGTTCTAGGCTTTATCTTTTCTTTAAACAAAAAACCTGTACACGGAATTCGGTGCTCTAACACAATAGTAGAAATAGTGACGTGTTCATCTTCAAACAATACCTCTGAACCATTGGTGTGCGTTTCATGAAAAATTAAAGGATATTTTAAATAACTGTGCGAGTATGATAAATTCATATCAATAATCTCTTTGAGTTGTTTGGGTCCATATACATTTAAAGGTAATGTTCTACCCAACAAATGCATGGTTTGAAGCAATCCCAGTAAACCTAAATAATGGTCGCCATGTAAATGACTAATAAAAATGTGGTGTAAGCGTTGAAATTTTATTTTGTGTTCTCGTAATCTGCTCTGTGTACCCTCTCCACAATCAACTAAATAATATTGCTCATTAATATTAATAAGTTGTGCGCTAGGATTACGAGATAAGGTAGGTGAAGCAGAAGCGCTTCCTAATATCAAAACACTAAACTTCGTCATCAAAATCTTCTGAACCCAAATCGCGTTCAAGTTCCTCCATAAATAAAAAGTCGATAGCCTCTGGTAAAGTTGGCGTAATGGTTAAAATACCATCCAATTGAGAAATTTTAAGTAACTTTTCTACCATGGGTTGTACTCCACATACAATAAAAGAACCATTTGATTCAGTACAAACTCTATTACCAATTAATAAAGCACTCAATCCTGACGAATCGCAATACTTCACTGCACTTAAATCCAACAAAATGTTTTTATCACCGTTTTTATTAAGGAGTACAAATTCTGCTTTTAAATCAGGAGCAAGAATAGAATCTAATTTCTCAGTAGAAACAGTAACAAGCGAATAGTTATCGTATTTTTTTGAAGTAAGACTCATGATTAGAATTTTGATTACCTAACAAATGTATAAAAAGTAATCATATTTTCAAACCACAAATTTGTTGAATACAAATTTAGTTCGTCATTACGGGCTTGACCCATAATCTATATATTATATTGGGATTGCGGGTCAATCCCACAATGACGTCTATTCATTTTCATCTTTATATGCCAGAATAATTTTTTTAACCAAATCGTGTCTAATAACGTCTTTCTCATCAAACGTAACAAAACCTATTCCTTTAACATTACCCAATATTTTAATGGCTTGAGTTAAGCCTGACTGTTGGTTTCTTGGTAAATCAATCTGGGTTTCGTCACCATTAATGATAAATTTAGCACTTCTACCCATACGAGTTAAAAACATTTTAAATTGGCTTTTAGTCGTATTTTGAGCCTCATCCAATATTACAAATGCTTTATCTAAAGTTCTACCTCGCATAAAAGCCAATGGTGCAATTTGTATGGTTCCATCTTCCATCATTTCTTTTAGTTTTTCTGCAGGAATCATATCTCTTAAAGCATCGTACAAAGGCTGTAAATATGGATCGAGCTTTTCTTTTAAATCGCCAGGTAAAAAACCCAAATGCTCACCAGCCTCTACTGCCGGACGAGTTAAAATAATTCTACGAACTTCTTTATTTTTTAATGCTCTCACCGCTAATGCAACTGCTGTGTATGATTTACCTGTACCAGCAGGACCAACTGCAAAAACCATATCATTTTTTTCGCTCAACTCAACCAACTTGCGTTGATTGGCAGTTTTGGCTTTAACAATTAAACCTGCGTTACCAAAAACCAACACGTCATCGTCGAGTTTCAAAGTATTGCTTTCTCCTTCTGCTGGCTCATCCATAAGGCGTTCAATATTATTTTCTGTTAATTGTTTGTACTTTAATAAGTGTTCAATCATTAAAGCAATTTTTTGTTGAAACAAGTTAACCTCTCCCTCCTCTCCTATTGCTTTTAGCGTTCCACCTCGCGATATTACTTTAAGTTTTGGAAAATATTTTTTTATCAAACTTAATTTGGCTTCGTTAACTCCTAAAAGTTCAACGGGGTTTACCCCTGAAATTTCTATGATTTTTTCGTTCAAATGATATTATTTTAATTGATAACTTTGGATTATATTATGATACGTTAAATATCAAAATTTAGTTTTAAAAAGATGATATTTACTGTTAATTAATTATCAACAATAAAAAATGCCAATAATTACACTTACATCAGATTTAGGATTAAAGGATTATTATGTTGCCTCTATTAAAGGTGCCATTTTAAGCCAAAATCCCGATGTAACTATTGTTGATATAACCCACGAAATACCTCCTTTCGATATGTCGAAAGCATCATTGGTGGTAAGAAACTGTTACAGAGATTTTCCTGCTGGTACTATTCACATTATTGGAGTAAACTCAGAAACTGATTTGGATATTCCTCACGTGGCTATTTTTGAAAATGGTCATTACTTTATTGGAGCCGACAACGGAATATTTTCGTTGATTTTTGATAAAGTACCCGAAAAAATTGTAGAACTGAACATTAGTCAGGAAACCGACAATGTTACATTTCCTACCAGAGATGTGTTTGTAAAAGCTGCTTGCCACATTGCTCGTGGAGGAACGCTTGAGTTGATTGGAAAAGCAAAAGAAACTATTGAAACCAAATCCTTATTTAGAGCCATATCTGAAAACAACTCTATTCGAGGCATGGTTAGTTATATCGATCATTACGGAAATTTATTGAGCAACATTTCTGAGCAGATGTTTAGAACATTTGGTAGAGGCAGAAAATTTGTTATTTATTTACGAAACGCTAACTACGAAATTTCTGAAATAACCAATGCTTACAATACCGTTCCTGATGGTGAAAAAGTTGCCATGTTTAGTTCAACAGGTTTTATTGAAATTGCTGTAAACAAAGGAAACGCAAGCAAATTATTTGGTGTAAAAGAAAGCGATTTAATACGTATTGAGTTTTATGATTAGAATTGTTAAGATGACTTTTGCTCCTGAAAACGTTGATGCTTTTTTGGAGAATTTTAATGAGAATAAAACCCACATTAGAAATTTTGAAGGTGTAGAACACCTAGAATTACTCCGCGATAAAAACAATCCGAACATATTTTTTACTTACAGCTACTGGAAATCGGAAGAATACTTGGAAAAGTATAGAGTTTCTGATTTGTTTAAAGGCGTTTGGGCAAAAACAAAACCATTGTTTAGTGCCGATGCCGAAGCTTGGAGTGTAGACAGTATTTACAACGTAAACCCATAGAACGCTGATGACACTGATAAATATGATAAAAGAAGATATTTTCTTGCCTCAAGCAAGTTTATCTGTGTTAATCATAAAAAATCGGTGTACTTGCCGCTTGGCAAGTCTGCGTTCCAATTTTATAATATAAACATGCCAACTCAACGCTCCTTATTTCTCGAACATGTTGCACAAACCAGCGATTTTCCATTAAGTTTAGAAATTGAGCAAGCCGAAGGCATGTATATGACGGATGTTGATGGTAAAAAATACCTCGATTTAATTTCTGGTATTTCGGTAAGTAATTTGGGACACCGCCACCCCAACGTAATTAACGCCGTTAAAGAACAACTCGAAAAATATACCTATTTAATGGTGTATGGCGAGTTTGTACAATCGCCACAAGTAAAATTGGCTACGCTTTTGGCAGACAATTTACCAAACACCTTAAACTCGTGCTACCTAGTTAATTCGGGTAGTGAAGCCAACGAAGGCGCCATGAAATTAGCTAAACGATATACGGGAAGACAACAAATCATCAGTTTTAAAAATGCTTACCACGGCAGCACACAAGGTTGTTTGAGCATTATTGGTAGCGACGATTTTAAAAAACCGTTTGAACCTTTATTGCCCAACATTACTCAACTGGAATTTAACAACGAAACAGATTTAGCACAAATAAGCACCAAAACGGCTTGTGTAATTGTTGAACCTATAATGGGAGAAGCTGGAGTTGTGGCACCAACCAATAACTTTTTAAAAAAATTACGAGATAAATGTACCGAAACAGGTGCTTTATTAATTTTTGACGAAATACAAACCGGTTTTGGACGTACGGGTAAACTCTTTGCTTTTGAACATTTTGGAGTAACTCCTGATATTTTAACCCTAGCCAAAGCTATGGGTGGAGGTTTTCCTATTGGAGCATTTATAGCCTCGAACGAGATTATGGGCAGCTTAAAAACCAATCCCATTTTAGGGCACATTACCACTTTTGGTGGGCACCCAGTAAGTTGTGCTGCGGCTTACGCCAATTTACAAACTTTACTAACTCAAAAGAATTTAATAAGCACTGTACCGCAAAAAGAACAGTTGTTTAAAGATTTGTTGAAGCACCCAAAAATTAAAGCAATACGTTCTTTTGGTTTATTAATAGCGGTAGAGTTTGATAGTTTTGAAACCAATAAAGCCATTATTGATGCCTGTATAGAAAATGGGGTGTTAACCGATTGGTTTTTGTTTAACGATAAATCGTTACGAATAGCACCACCATTAATTATTACCGAAGAAGAAATTAAAATGGCATGTGAAGTGATATTGGATAGTATTGAGTCTTAGAAAATTATTAACTTACAAATAGCTAGCACAATATGAAAAACATCTTAATCATTTCTTTCCTATTAATAATTGGTCAAAATGTTTATAATCAAAATATTGATTCATTATTTTTAGATGCTCATGCTGTTAATCTTGGATATGGTGAAGAATATAAACTAGAAAGATATTTCATCTATGACAAAATAGATAAAATACACTCTGGAGAAAAAGGAATAGCTCAAATAAAACGAAAATATTCTCTTTCTAAAAATTTAGTTTCTACCTCTAATCCTGAAATAAATATCGAACATAAACTATTAATTGATAAAAAGAGTGTTGGAAAAAACATTAGTTTAACAACTATTTGTTATATTATACCTTATAAATACGAATTGACACAGATCTTATTTTTACAAACATATTTTGATAGAAATATATATCTTGAAAATCAATTTATTAATTATTTTATTGGAGATTCCATTCCAAAATATGTAAAGAATAGTGCTGCAATTGACACTATTGATTTTTTAGGCAGAAAAATTATTCTTGGAAATATTTGCGACTGGAAAGGTCCTCATAATATTTCGTGTGCCAATAGAGGTCAAATAAGTTGGTCTATTTTTCAAAACGAAGAAATGGCAAAGCAAGACATAATAATTCAAAGATATTTAGCTTCAAAAGCTGCATTTTCAAGTATTCAATCAGAAGAAAATGTTGCCATTTTATTCGAGGGAATTCCAACAACTGCTATTAAAACAATTATAAAAATTAATGCTCCAAAAATAATTATGGGTGGTAGTAATTCACTTATAGCATATTATATAAGCCAAAAAATAAGAAATAAAAATGTTAGTTGTGTTTTAAGCCATTACACTAATGATTTCCGACTAGATGAATTACCTCCCCTATTATCAGAATTTATTACATTGATAAAATAAATTACAATTTCAATCAATCCACACTCTTCACAAAATACGATTCGGCAGTTGGTAACCAATCGGTAATTCGTCCTATACGTGTATCGTGGCTAGGGTGTGTACTTAAAAATTCAGGCGTACTGTTTCCTCCAGAAGCGGCTTTCATACGTTCCCAAAAAGGTATGGCTTCTTTAGGTTCATAACCAGCCATTGCCATAAATACCATTCCTAATTTGTCGGCTTCACTTTCTTGGTTTCTACCAAAAGCCAATACACCAGCACCAGTAGTAATACCATAAGCACCTAAAAACAAGGCTTGTGTTTCTGCTGGTTTTTCGCGTAAAGCCACTGCTAAACCTGCAGCACCTGCGGCAGCCACTAAACCTTGGCTCATGCGTTCGTTACCGTGTCGTGCAATAGCGTGTGCAATTTCGTGCCCCATTACCACAGCTAAACCAGCATCAGAATCGGCAACAGGCATAATACCTTGGTAAACCACTACTTTACCACCTGGCATACACCAAGCATTTACTACGTTTTGGTTTACCAAATTAAATTCCCATTTGTATCCAGCTATTCTACTCGATTGTCCTTCTGCTTTTAAGTATTTTTCCACAGCGTTTGCAATTCTGTTTCCAACTCGTTTAACCCTTTTGGTATTTTCTATCTCATCCGACATGGGCGGGTTTTCACTTAAAAAAGCACCATATTGCGTTAATGCCATACTCATCAACTGGCTTTCAGGCAACAAGTTCATTTGTTTTCTGCCCGAAATTGGCACTTTACTGCACGCTATTAAAGCAATTACTAAAATTGCTAAAAGACTTTTCTTCAACATACTTTAATTAAAAAATTAATTGATTTCAACTGTTAAACCATTTTCTGCCAGAATTTCAGAAATAAACGCCAATTCTTTAAATGCTCCTTTTTTTATGTCACATTTACCTTTAAAATGAACTAACATGGCGCATTGTTCAGCTTGTAAACTATCGTGTCCACAATATTTTACCAGCATATTAATAACATGATCAAAGGTATTTACATCATCGTTATAAAGCACCAACAGTTTAAGTTCTTGATTTTCAATAACAGTGCTTGTTTCTTTTAAGGTTTCGGTATTCATTTATTATGATTTTTTACTAATTCTAACGCTTCACTAACTTCAATTTGTGTGCCATCCTTAAAGGCTATAACTTTTGGCGATTTAATGCCTTCTACCTTCATTTGTAGTTGTAAATCTAACGCCGAAGGATAGTCGGGATACTCGCCCATGGTATAAACTGTTTTGCCATCATTTTGTGTAATAACAATACCACTGTTAGAAAACTTTAAATACACCATCGATTCCTCAACAGGAACTTCGTCGGTATATTCGCCTAGCAATACTTTATAAACAATTTTTAATGCTTTACCCACTTCTGCCTGATTAATGGGTTGTTTTGGTGTTGTTGTATTTGGAGCAGTATTGTTGGTAGATGTTGTATTTGCTGTTGGAGTATTTACTGGAGTTGTAGCATTGTTTGAAGTATTACTTGTAGTTGGTGTTACATTTGAATTGGTAGTAGTATTATTTGTGCTACTTGTTGCTGTATTCGAAATATTAGTTGTATTCCCTGAAGTTTTGGCTTCTTTATTCACATCAACATTATCGTTTCCGTTTAGTGCTACCACCTTAGGATTTTTAACACCTTCTGCCTTCATTTTAGCTCTTTCATCATTAGCAGTATTGTAGTCAGTATATGGTCCCATTGAATAAATGGTTTTTCCATTTTTCTCCTCTATTTTTAATCCCTTACCCGATAATTTCAAGTAAACCGCAGCATCTTCAACAGGAACATCATCGGTATACTCTCCCAATATTAAGGTATATACTATTTTTGAATTGTTACTTGGTGTCGCAACCTTTTCATTTGCTGCAGTATTCGTTGTTTTATTGTTTTCAACTTTAGGATTGCTGTTCGAAGTGGTTACTACATTGTTTTTATCAGCTGCAAAATTAATGGCTTCGTTTACGCCTAATCTATTTCCGTTAGCATAAGCAATTACAAAAGCATCGGTAATTCCCAAGTCAACAATTCTTGCTTTGGCAGCATTCGCTTCATCAAGCGTTGGATAAACTCCAGATGTATATCTGATTAAGCCATTCGTTGTTCTTTCGCTATTTAAAGGAGTTACATTGTTCAACTGCTCGGCAGTAATTGGTCGAGAGTAAACACCCACCTGAACAGTAAAAAATACACCTTTAATTTTGTTTACATCAGTAGAAATACCATCCTCAACCAACTCCACATTGGTTTTTGGTGCTGGTAACGTTTTAGATGTTGTAGAAGTGTTATTTGTATTTGCTGTACTTGTATTATTAGCAGGCTGAGAACTGTTAACTGTTGACATAGAATTATTCTCAGCAACAGTTACAACTCCGGCCATAGCTCTTGCTTCGTTAATATTTATTCTTTTTCCGTTGTAAAACGCCACCACAAAAGCATCAGGGTAACCAATGGTACGAATCGAATTTTTAGCTTCGTTAGCCATGTTAAAGGTATTGAATAAACCTGCGGTGTAACGTGTAATTCCGTTACCAGCATCTTCGGCTGAAATTGGAGCAAAACCAACAAAGTGATCTTGAGGAATTGGGTTTCTAAAAGCTCCAATCTGAACTTTAAACACTAAACCTTCTGGCAATTTAGCTACTGGTATTTTTTTAGTTTCGCTATACGCTGCCTTTTTATTATCAGTTAACACGAAAATTGGTTGGTTTAACACCGTTGGGATTTCATCTACATTGGCAAGATTAGTTTTACTAACTACAGGCTGTGTCGTTTTTTCAGTGTTATTGGTATTTGTAGCTGTTGTTTTATTCTCTTCTACTACATTATTCTCTGCCAATTCTGGTTCTGTAGTTTTAGTTGTGTTATTGTTTACAGGAATGTTAGTATTTGTAGTAGTCGATGTTGTATTTTCTTCTACCACATTGTTCTCTACTAACTCTGGCTCGGTTGTTTTATTAGTTGTACTATTCGAATTTGTAGCTGTTTCAGTAGTATTCTCTTCCGCCATTGTATTTTCAGTCAGCGCTGGCTCTGTTGTATTTGTTGTGTTCGAGTTTGTTTTAACGGTTGAAGTAGTTGAATTCGTATTTTCCTCAACTACGTTATTCTCAGCCAATTCTGGAGCTTTAGTTTCTGTTGTTTTGTTGGTTGTTGTTGTATTTGAAGTGTTATTTTCTGCCAACTCAGGTTGAGATGTTTTTGCTACAGCTGCATTGTTTGCCAAAGCAGTTTTCAAATAGTTGTTATCATAAATAGCTGCTTTTTCAATGGCTTTTATTTGATTAGCTTTTGAATTAGACGCTAAAGCATTATCGGCAGTTTTCGTTTTTTCAAGTGCTTCTATTTCTTTTTGAGTTGCTTTAGCTCTAGTCTCTATTGCTTTAGTTTCGTTATCAGCAATCATGTTATTAAGCTTTTCAATTTGCCCTAACAACTTCGTTTTGCCTTCACCTTGAGCACCTTTTGCCATTGCATTTAAGCTAATCCCCAATGTCTTTTGATCTTCTGCTTCTTCTTGGAACTTATCTGCTTTTATATAATCCACTTCAGCCTCTTTAATCAATCTTCTCGATGCTGTCTTGTTTTCAGTATACGCCTGATATTCAGGAGAATTTTTAAGTTCAGCCAATTCAGTACCAGAAAGACTGTTAATCAACTGTTTATCTTGAGAAGTAAGTTGTTCATTACTTAAAGCTGTTCTATTAGCATTAATGGCTTCAACTGTACTTTTTTCAGTACTAGCCATTTCTTCAGCCGCAGCATAACTTATTTCTGCCTCCTTTCTTAACTGTTTCGCTTTTTCAGTATTGGTGTTTGCTTCAGCAATCAATGCATCTTTATCAGCTTTCTTGGTTACTTTTTGTGAACTATCTTGTAATACAATAGCCATTTTTTCTAATCGTGCAGCTTCATTTTCAGCAGTTTTGGCTTTTGCTATTTCTACATCAGAAGGCATACCTACTTTGCTTGGCTGATAAATTGGAGCAGCGTTAATTGAATTAGCATTACTCGTAGTTGATGTTGTGCTTGTTGTTTTATTTTCAGCAGTATTTGTTGTTGTATTTACTGTATTAGTAGTGCTTGATGTTTTAGCAACGGCATTGTTTTCCTTTGGTAACGAAGCCAATACTTCACTCGCATTTTTGTTTGAATATAGTTCTATTGCTTTACGTTGTTTTTCTATAGCTGTTGCTTCATATTCTTGTGCTTTTAATAACGAAGCTTCTTTTGATGTAAAAGTCGCTGCTGATGCTGCATTCTCTCTTTCTGTTTGAGCCTTATCAAAATAAATATTAGCCTCATCTTCGTTTAACTCTGCTACAGTGGCATTATCACCAGTTGCTGTTGCCGATTTTTTAACAGCAGACAAAGCTGCCTGATTGTTGTAGTACTCTGCTTTGTTAGCTTTAGCTTTAGCACTAGACACTTCAAGTTTTTTGTTTTCAACATCTTCTTTTAAAACAGCCACCTCGTTTAAAGCCTGTTGCTTTTTACTTTCATCTTTTAAGGCATAAGCTGCAGCTGATTTTTGTTCAACAGAGGCATTCAATTGTTTAAGTTCTTCTTCCAACTTAGCAACTTCTTCATATTCTTTTTTGGCTTGTTCAGATGAATATGGGTTTGACGATGATGTTGTAGATGTATTTGAACTAGCAGCAGTATTGTTTGAAGTAGAAGTAGATTTAGTGTTGTTTGATGCTAAAGTACCTTGCTGTTGTTCAATTACAATATTTAAATCTGCTAATTGGTCTGCTAACGCTACTTTTTCGCCATTTAACGCATCTATCCTTTCAGTTATTGCTGGTTTTTCAGATTCAATAGCAAACGAAAGTTGTTCATTTCTTAAGGACAATTCATCATCAATTGCTCGAATCCATTCTTTAGTGATTTTTTGTTTTTCTTTACTTGATGTTAAAGGGTCAACAATATTATCTGCCAAAGTAAATTGATTGTTAAAATCAGTAGTATAATCCTGTACTTCACCATTTGAACTAACTACTTTGTTATTGTATTTACTATAGTCAATTTTACTGTTTACAGAAGTAGTTGATATATTAGGTGTTGTCGCCGTTGTATTTTTATTTTCAGAAGATGATTTTGTAGTTGAAGTATTATTGGCAGTAGTATTTGCAGCAAGATTAGCTTCGTTACCAAGTTTACTGTTGTATATAGCAATAAACTCGTCGTTGTTCGTTTTTTGGTTTTCTAGTTCTGAAATACGATTACTGATAGCTTCCTTTTCTTCTTCATCTTCAGCACTGTTTAACTCTATTTTCTTTAATAAAATTTCTTGCTCATTAGCATTTTTCCATTTCTCATGAACCGCAATTTTAGTAGAAATATCAGTAGGAGTTTCTCCTTCAATGTTAGCTAATTCATTCTCGTAATTCGTAGCATAATCAATAATGTTACCTGAATTGTCCGTAATTACTACACTTGCTGGTTCAATAGCATTTTTAGTAGTTGATGATTTAGATGTTGAAGTTGTAGTAGACTTTGTCGGATTTTCTTCTTGAGCTAACAACAAGTATTTATCAGCTTCTTTTTGTTTTTCCGATTTTAAGCTTTTTAACACTTCTATTCTACTCGTAATTTTGGTTTTATCGTTTAAGCTTTCCGCAGCTTTTAGTTGTTTTTCTTTAATAGCAATTTCTTGATTGATGTCTGAAATCCAATCCTGATTAATTTTTGCCATTTCTAACGATTTTTGATATTCGCTAGGATTATTTTGTGCATCAACCAATTCTGAACTGTGCTTTGAGTTGTAATCAATTATTTTTCCTTCATCAGAAATGATGTTGTACTCATCTTTTAGCGACATTAAATCAACCGACTTTGTACTTGTTGATGAAACAGCAACTTCATCGCTAGGATAAAGCCCAACCAATCCTTGTTTTTCGAAATAAACAATATCGTTATTTAAAGCGGCTTTATCCGGTGCTTTGGTTGAAGTTTGAACATTTGCTTTTTCAACAGTTGCAATGATACCTTGTGCAGAGGCATTTTTACGTTCTAATTCTTTTAACTCTTTTGCTAATGTTTGTTCTTTTTCTGTTTCAACACCTAAATCATACTTCGTATCTTCTAAATCAATTTTTAAAGCATTTACTTCACCTTGCCAAGCTTCTTTCTCCGATTTTTTCGACGATTTATTAATTCGTTCGTTTAAATTATTGATGTTTTCTTGAATTTCAGTTTGTCTATTATTAAGCGCTATAACATTGTTTCTTACTTTACTGTACTCCATTTCGGCTTCAGAAAGTTTATTGTCTAAAACTGTTTTTTCGGTAACCAATGCCGATTCCTTATTGTAAGTGGCATTAGTAATTTCTTCCAGTTTTAAATAACCTGTTTCAGCTTCAGCTCTTTTTCCTGAATTCGCATTTGATGCAATAGCATTACTTAAATCCAAGGTCTTTTTAACATCACTCTCTCTTTCAATAGCTTCACTTTCAATTGATTTTGCAACATCCATTGCTGAAATAGATTCATTAACCAAACCTGCGGCAATGTATTTCAATCGCTCTGCATCTTTCAATGCTAAAGCTTTAGTATTGGCATCTTCCGATTCTGATGCAATTTTTTGTTTTTGTAACGATTGATTTAATGCTTTCTTGGCTTCTGCACTTTTTTGAGCAGCTAAATCATAAGCAAAATTGGCTTGGTTTTTCGATAACTTGGCATTTTCAGCAACTTTATCTGCACTCTTTTTTGCATTATCAGCCAATTGTTGATTAGACATTGAAGCTAAAGATGAAATACCTGTACTAGATGATGTTTTATCCAAGTTCTTTAAAACCTCTTCTTCTGTTAAGTTAACATCCATTTTGGCTTTGTACTTTAATAAATTTTCGACTACCAAAGGGTCAGTAATATCAAATTCATCAGATTCATTAAATAGGTTTTTAACCACCAACTTTTCATTATTGCCCTCACCTACCAATCTTAACTCCTGTTTTAATGCCCTAAAACCTTCTAATGTTGGCAATTCAATTACAGCAGAATGAACAGGCGCGTCATTGGTAGTTTCCACTAAAATTTTAAACTTTCCGCCATTACCGGGAAAAACCAATAAATATTCTCCATTTTCACGGTTGGAAGAAAATACGCCATATTTTCTGTCTTTTTCCACATCCAATATTGAAATGGTTGCTGATTTCATGTTTGGATTGGATTCTGCCAAGAAAAATCCTTTAACAATTGTATTCTCGGCTGGCTGCCTATCAACTTGAACCTTATAAACGGTTAATTCGCCTTGTTTACTAGCACGTGATGATGCAAAATAAGCCAGTTGATTATCAATATCGGAAATAAATAAAATATCGTCGTCGGGTGTGTTTATTGGAAAATCTAAATTTTCTGGAAAAGTCCACTCACCTGTAGTTGGGTCAAGAGTAGATTTAAAAATATCATAGCCTCCCATACTATTGTATCCTTTTGAACTAAAGTATAAAGTTCTCCCATCAGGATGTAAGAATGGATAATCTTCGTCGAAATTGGTATTGATTTTTGGAAATGGTGCTGGTTTACTCCATTCTCCATTTGGTAGTTTGGTTACTTTATAGATGTCTTTTCCACTTTTTCCATCATTACCAAAAGATGAGAACACCACCATGGTTGGTTTATCTCCTAAATGGATAATACTGTATTCTTTGTTTTTAATATCTAACTTGGTTTTAAATTCATCAGGCTTAACAATAATTTTTCCTCCTATTCCTCTTAAATCATAACTTCTAAAAAATTCTGATGCTTTGATTTCCTTTTTTGAAAGCACCCCTATATCGGTCATACTTTTCAATAAAGTAACTCCATTACGGCACATCTCAATTTTTCTATCCACCTGAAAATCCTGAATATCTTTAGGTGTTCCTTTTTCTTTGAATTTTTTGTAATTAACTTCGGCTTCAGAAAAACGATACTCATGGTGCAATGCTAAACCTAAAAAATAAAAAGCTTGTGGATTAACATTGGGCTTACCTGCAGCGAATGTCAAATATTTTAGAGCTTCTTCCTTTTCTCTATTTCCAAAAAAATAAGAAGCACCGTATTTATAATTATACTCTGGATCTTTTGGATATAAGCTTAAAAGCTGAGAATAAAGTGGTAATGCTTCGATATAATTTTCTTCATCAAAAAAGGTTTGTGCCGCCTTTTTTAATTCATCTTGAGATGCATATTGTGCATTAACATTAGTGAAAACCAACATCATTGCAAATAGCAAGAAAATTATTTTATAATAAGTTGTTTTTAAAATCATTGAATGATTAAATCAATTGCGAATTTACGAATATAATATATTGATGCAAAAAACATGATTTTCACTAAATTAATCGTCAAATTTTCTAACAAAATCTATTTTTTTCTTTTCTGATGAATACATAAATTGATAAGGCTCTTGTCCTTTTTCTGCCTTTGCTTTTCGTTTATCAGGTTTTGTTTCTTGAATTATGGTATTAAAATCGGCATCAGAAGATATGGCTTGCAACATCCCTCTGGTATAATTAAAGAAATACCAATTGTTTTTATCAATTTCTAGGTAAATATTTAAAATATCGCCCGATCGTTTTTTAACAATTTCAATTTTTCCTTCAACATATTTGTTTACTTGCTCTTTGCCAATATTACTTATACCAATTTTACTGAACGATTTGTAACGCTTATTTACATCGTCCCACTTAAATTTAATATCATTAAAAACTAATGCTTTCCTAAGTTCATCTGGCAATTTTTTAAATTCGCCATATAAGTTAGCTTGAGCTATTAATTTATCTGCCTCTACTTTACCTATTACTTCTCTCAATCCTTTTTCAAAGGTTGGTCTATCCAATTTTGCTGGGTCTAAGGCACTAGCTTGTTGTAGTTTTTTCGACATATTACGAAGGGCGTCTTCATTAAAAAAGAAATCGATTAACATCACTAAATCAAAAATAGCTTCATTGTCAATTAAATTTTGTTGAACAACACCAGCAGAATTAACTTGAACCTGACCCAAATCAGCACTCAAATTAACATTACCTTCTGCATAAGCTTTACAATTTTTAGTGTTTATGCTTAAATAATTACCTCCAAACGACATCTCTTGTAACTTGTCTTTATTGGATATTTTGTATTCGCTATTTTCTTTATCGTAATGTAAAAATCCAGTTGCACGAATAACTTCTAAATGACTGTATTTCTTTTTATTATTAACAAACGAAGTATAAATCCCTAACGAATCTGGACTAGAAAAAATACTTGCATACAATGGGTTTTTATTTACATCAGCAGTATTTGTATCAATAGGAATATAAATATCATTTGGATTAATTTGTGATTCAAATGTAAACCAGTCTCTAGGAATCAAGTTACAATCGTGCAAAATTCTACCTCTTCCATCAAACGTTAAGAATTCGTTATTAGCAAACAATTTAACTTTACCTTCATATTCATAAAAGGGACTCAATTTGAATTTAGCTGTATCAGCTATTTGACCTGTAGCATAAGTTTGTCCAGTAGTATCTACTCCAATATTTTCTAAATAAATAGTTTGAGTAGCAGAGAGTTCATCAGTGTAATCAATATTACCTGTACCAGCATATTTCCGTTTACCAAATACATTAACTGTTGCCCCATAAATATGATGATTTTGAGTTACATAACTGGCTACAATTTTAGCATTGTTTAATGTTCTCATTTTAGCCTGCTTTTCAACCACAATCTTACCACTATCTGGATAAAGCATGGCATCAGCTACATTCATGTATTTAACTTCTTCGGCAGAAATTATTTTTTTCTTTAAATCATAAGTAGCTTTTGAAGAGAAAAAACTTAACGAGTCTTGTTGAGGATGAACTGATATGAATTGTGCTCCATCTAATTTAACACCACTTGCATCCGTAGTTTTTTGCTCTCCAGCACTTAATTCAATACCATCTGTATCCATCAACCATTTAAATTCTTCCATAAAACAGATGTATTGATTTTGTGGAAACTCAATAAACGACCCTCCTCCGTTAGATTTAAACTGTCCAAAACGTTCTTTAAAGCTTACATAAGCACTTACATTTGTTGTGGCAAACGTTAATTCCCCAGCTAACTCAGCATCTTTTAATCTAAAATTAGCAGTATCAGCACTAAAGTCATCAAATTTAAACGCAATACTTTTTGATTCTAACTCTGCTTTTTCAAATTCAAATGTACCATTTCCGTACAATCCGTCTGGTTGTATTCTGGTTTGTCCGTGCATTACCGATTTCATGTCGTACATTTTAATGGGATCGGTAATTTGTTTGTGCAACATATAATCTTTTTTAGGAAACCAAGTTGTTTTAACATTAACTCCTTCAACAGGAGGAAATTCAACTTCAACTGGACTCTCTTCAACACTATAACTTTGAGCTACTGCAATCATTGAATCGGGTAAGAAAATAAATTCATTTGACAAAGTGGTTGAAGCTACGTATTTTAGCACACCATCACCTTTTAAACCATCATGACTCATTCTTATTTCATTGGTAAAATTTCCTTTACCACCATACATTGGGTAACCTCCTGGAGGAGTTTTTCTAATAAACCCTAAAGAGTGGTCTGCTTGCAGGGTTAAGGTTTCTTCAAAATCAGGGAAAATTCCAGCAGACTGTAATGTTCCATCAAAACGTAAAGATGCATTTGTGAAGTTATCTAAACTGTCGATGGTAAAAGGTTTAACCTGAAAATAAAAATTGTCTCTTTTATAGGCTCCTCCTTGAATAGATGACCTATCATAAAACACATACGACTCGTTAAAACTGTTGAGTATTGGATATTCTGCAAAAGGTTTTACACCTGATTTATTATTGGGTTTATCAATCAACAAATCACCATTAATTTTATTAATTACTGTTTTAACTGGTTGTATGATTGGTTTTCCATAATCGTCAGTTTGTCCTGTCTCGGCATAAATTCTTAACGAATCTACATTAGGCATGTTAATTTTAAATTCATCGTATTTAAATGAAAAATTACTTCCCATGATATCAAATCGACCAGCTTGTACAACCCCACTAAAATCAAAATCTCTATTTTTCTTTAAAACAAGCTCTCTCTTATCAGGGTAAATGGTTACTTGCTGTGAATCACTCAAGTGAATACTATTTACACCTCGCAGTGTTAAATCGTAGTTTAATAAACTTAATGTTCCGTTTGAAGCTCCTTGAATGTTAGAGAAAAATCCAATAACATCGTAATCCAATCTACCAGCACTAGACTTCACCCAATTCAGTAATTTTTCTTTAACCACAAAATTTAAATTATCATAGTCGAACAAAACAAACCCTGCATAAGACAAGTTGAGCAATAACGATATACATTGATCTTTCGATAACCGCATAAAATTTGACATCTGCTCTACTGTTAAAAAGGTGGTGTCAAATTTTTGAACCATACTCTTCACTAAATACAAGGGGTTCTGGTCAGAAAGCCCAGTCATATCATTATATATATTTAAGTTAAAAAAGTTAGATGATGAAAACGAAGCATCTGTTTTTGTTCCTCCTACCAAGTTACCAAATTGCATTAATGGGTCTTCCAGATTCCAAGTTAACATTTCAAAATCCATATCAACTTCGTGGTACGAATTATAATAAGGCGTTATTTTTATTCCTTGATTATCTCTAATCAAGGTTACTCTTCTTTCATCAATAAAAAACTTAAACGACAAGCCTGGATGATAAATAGAATCTCCTTTTAAATAAATGGTGGCTGACGATATTTCTGAAACAATTTTTTCGGGGCGAATACTAAATGCTTTTGACCCTATTTTAACAAAGGGCATATCATTTTTATAGAAAACCAAATAAGCATCTTGTTCTTGATCACCCCTACCTATAACCTTTCTTCCATGCATACCAAAACCACCAATATAATCTACACCTTTGGCAATGTTTTTTATTTGCAATCGCTTCTCATAGGAGTCAAACCGAGGGTAAGAAGCTTTGTCAAAGGTTATTCCTGCAAGTACTTTTTCTTCTAATTTACCCTTTAATGGTTTTTGAAAGTGTAGGTAATCATAAAAAACAACATTTTCGATTTCATAAGCAGGTGTTTTAAATGAGATTACATAATCATTAATTTCTGCATAAACAGAATCTTTTGAGTATTCAGCACGTTCCCAAGTAACCTTACCACCTACACCAACCCATTTGTTTTCGGTTGGATAATAAATTCCTTTTGTATTATAAATGGTAGAACTATCACCTTTTGAATAACAAATTAGATTTAAAGCTGAAAATTCAATGGTGGGTAAACTATCGTAACCAAACTTATAATTATTGTTACTAGACTTCCAAACATTTGCGGCAGATTTATATAATGCTCCCTCTTCAAATAAGGAGTTACAAGACTCTAAGTAATCAGAAAACCTATTTTTATCTTTATCGTCAACTACTTTTGCTAAAATACTTTGCCATTCATCAAAACTCTCTGCGGTTTGATACTTACTATTTACAAATTTTGAAATGGTAAACAAATAATTTCTGAAATCTGGAAATGCTTTTTTCTTTCTATTCAACATTAAGTTAGCTATCATATATACTCCTTGTCGTTGATCTTCAGTAAATTTTCCACCAAACCAATCCCACGAAAACTCATCCATAACCAATTTTCCATCTTCCTTACGCGAAACGGTTAAAAACTCCTCCATTTCATGAAAGAATGCAGAGGAATCGGATGAGAATTGTTTAATCTTAGTTTGTGAGAAACTAGAAATTGTTGTGATTAAAAATGTGAATGCGATAAGGTATTTAAACATAATTTAATTTGTTAAATGTAAAAGTGTCCAATCGTTTTTTGAATGCTGGTCGATTAAGGTCAATCCATATTTATTTGCTGTTTCAATTAAAATAGCTGCATCCGAACTAAAAAACCCGCTCAATAATAGATGTCCATTATTATTCAAAGAATTGGCATAGTTTTTTAAATCTTGTAATAATATATTCCTATTAATGTTAGCAATAATTATGTCGAACTTTTTATCTTGAATACATTCTGCTCCGCCTTTTAAAACTTCAATTTTAGAACATTTGTTTTTAACTAAATTGTCCAATGTGTTCTCATAGGCCCAATCATCAATATCTACAGCAAGTATTTTATCTGCATTTTTCTGCTCTGCTAAAATAGCTAAAACCCCAGTACCACATCCCATATCTAAAACCTTCTTGTTGTTTAAATCCATTTTTAACAACTCTTGTATCATTAAAAAGGTGGTTTCGTGATGACCGGTACCAAACGACATTTTTGGCTCAATAATAATATCAAATTCAATGTTTTTGGGAACTTCATGAAATGGTGCTCTAACCATACACGTGTCGTTTACATTTATTGGTTCAAAGCTTTGTTCCCAAACTTCATTCCAATTTTGATCCTCTATAAGAGTTTTAACATAATTTACTTTAAAATCAGTATGATTAAACGCACTTAAATTTTTCATTAATTCTTCATCAAAAAATGGCTCTTGTATGTATGCATCTACACCATGTTCAGATTCTACAAAACTTTCAAACCCAATTTCTCCTAATTCAGCTACTACAATATCTCTTGCAATAACTGTAGGGTCTATTTTCAGCTTAACTTCTATATAATTCATCGATACTTATTAATAATCATAAAAAAACAAAAAAATCCTAGAAAAAACTAATTAATTGAATGTTGATTTTAACATTTTTTAGCTTGTCGTACTAGTTTTCATCCATTAACTTTAACTCATGAAAATTAAGATATTTCTTTCATTTATTACTTTTCTGTTAACTCAACTTATTTCTGGGCAAACAACCGACACCACCGTCAGTTATATTTTAAGTGGTGTGGTTGTTAATGGAGAAACTAACGAGTTACTTGTTGGAGCACATTTACTTAGCGCTAATCAATTTGGAACTAAAACAGATGAGACCGGTACTTTTTCTATTACCGTTTTACCAAACGACACATTAACCATATCGTATATTGGTTACAAAAACTTGACTTATGTTTCTCCACAACAAAACAGTGGGAAATACCTGATAAAATTTAAATTATATACCGACTCCATTACACTTCAAGAGGTTGAAATTTTCCCTTGGCCAACCTACGATGAGTTTAAAAAAGCTTTTGCAGAATTAAAAGAACATGAACCCGAAATAAAAATGGAGGGTGTAAAAATGTATCAGGATAGGAATATAAATCCAATGGAATTTACCATGCTACACATTTTAACAAACCCTATTTCATTAATCTACGACAAGCTCTTAGACAAAAAGGCAAAACAACGAAGACGTATTGAAAGAAGAAGAGAAACAATAAAAGATGCTTCGTTTATTGATGATTAAATTTATACTGCATTCCAGATTAAATTAAAATTTTTGTTATAAATTTAACTTTATTCATTTTTTTTTGTAGATTTGATGTGAACACTTATTTATCACCAAAAACATGAAAGCTACCCATATTTTAGTAGAAGAAATTATAAAAAAATCGCCATTTTTAGAAGAAGCTCTGGCAGAAGGAATTATAAACCTCTCTTCTTTATCAAGACAAATTAAACCAGAAATTGACGAGCTAACAAAAAAGGATGTTCAAATTGGAGCTATTGTTATGGCTTTAAAAAGACTATCTCCTAAGTTTGACCCTAACTTAAAAATTAAGGTGAAAAAGGTTATCAATAAATTAGGCGATATAACAGTACGTTCAAGAATTACCTATTATACGTTTAAAAATTCAGAAACTATTGTTGATAGACAAGCTGATTTATTAAAAAAAATAAAGGGAAAAAAAGATACTTTTTTTGCTTTCTCTCAAGGCGTTTACGAAACCACCATTATTTTAAGTGATTCTGAACATGATGATGTTGACTCCATCTTTAAAAATGAAACACTTATTCAAGAAACAAAAGGGTTGTCATCATTAACTATAAAATTACCAAGTGAAAATGCCGATGTTTCTGGTATTTATTATTTTATATTGAAGAAAATAGCTTGGGAAGGCATTAATATTTTAGACATCATCTCTACCATGCATGAATTTACCATTGTTGTTGATGATGATAGTATTGACAGGGCTTTTACTATTTTAAAGAATTTAAATAAAGGTTAAATTTTAATTTTAGTTTAAAAAAAAGGTCGTCTAAAATATTAGACGACCTTTTTTTATTGTCTTAGTTTATTAAAATTATGCTTTTAAATAACCCAGTATTTTATCAACACTATCTTTAGCATCGCCATAAAGCATATCTGAATTGGATTTATAGAATAAAGGATTATCTTCTCCTGAATAACCTGCTGACATAGAACGTTTCATAATAATAACTTTTTCAGCCTTCCAAACTTCTATTACGGGCATTCCATAAATAGAACTAGCTGGGTCGTCTTGAGCACTTGGATTAACAACATCGTTTGCACCAATCACCATTACCACATCTGTGCTTGGCATATCATCATTAATTTCGTCCATTTCCATAACAATGTCATACGGTACATTAGCTTCTGCTAACAATACGTTCATGTGTCCTGGTAAACGACCTGCAACAGGGTGAATAGCAAACCGTACATTTTTTCCAGCCTTACGTAATATTTGAACCATTTCGTAAATTGGATATTGTGCTTTTGCCACGGCCATACCATAACCAGGAACAATAACAACCGATTTTGCTTCTTTTAGCAATCCTGCAACTTCTTCATGATTTAACGCTGTAACTTCACCTTCAATTGCTTTTGCTTCTCCTTTAGGTGCATTTCCAAACCCACCTAAAATTACAGAGATAAAAGAGCGGTTCATTGCGTGACACATGTGGATGGAAAGAATTGCTCCTGAACTACCAACTAAAGCACCAGTAACAATTAATAAATCGTTTCCTAACATAAATCCTGCCGCAGATGCTGCCCATCCAGAATATGAATTAAGCATACTTACTACCACTGGCATATCTCCTCCTCCAATTGCCATCACTAACATTATTCCAATAAATGATGCTATTGCTGTCATGATGTACAAATGAAGCATACCATCTGTTCCTTCTGCCATTGCAAACATAACACCTAACACAACACACACCAACAATAAAATAACATTTACAGCATGTCTGCCTGGATAAATTAATGCCTTACTACCTATCTTCCCTTCTAATTTTCCCCAAGCAATAATTGACCCAGTAAAAGTTATAGCTCCAATAAAAATACCTACAAAAACTTCAACCAAATGAATAGAATGTGCTGCTCCATGTAGCGTTTGTGTTTCAGGATCTAAATAAGAACCAAAACCTACTAAAACCGCAGCCAACCCAACAAAGCTATGTAAAATAGCTACTAACTGAGGCATTGAGGTCATTTCTACTTTACGAGCAAGCATTAAACCTATTACAGATGCAATAGCAATTGCCGACACAATATAAACTTGTCCAGCAACACCTTGTCCAAGTACAGTAGCAATAATAGCTATAGCCATACCTACAATACCATAAAACACACCGCGTTTAGCAGATTCTTGTGAAGACAATCCTCCTAAACTTAATATAAACAGAATACTTGCAAATAAATACGCTGCTGTTTGAATTCCTATTCCTATCATTTTACTTTATTTTTTAAACATTTTCAACATTCTATGAGTAACAACAAATCCTCCAACAATATTAATGCTGGCAACCAATATGGCTATAAAAGCCAATATGGTCATTGGGTTCATTATATCATCTGTGGTTTGTAATAATCCTCCAACTACAATAATTCCACTAATAGCATTGGTAACCGCCATTAAAGGTGTGTGTAATGAATGTGCCACATTAGTAATTAATTGCCATCCAACAAATACCGCTAAAATAAATACGGTAAAGTGCTGAATAAATTCTGATGGTGCATAACGACCAACTAAAAATAACAATGCTCCAACTACTCCTAAAGTAATTACCATTGAAATAGCAGCCTTTTTTGATTTTTGTGCTTCAGAAGCTCTAACTTCCTCAGCTGTAGGTGGAACAACTTTAACTGTACCTCCTGCTGTTGGGCTAACAGGTAGTGGTTTTGCTGGCCAATTGATAGCACCATTATATGTTACCATTGCTCTAGAAACCACATCATCTTCCATGTTAATGTTAAAGCCTTCTGCTTTACCCATATCATCTAACAAATGACAAAGGTTGTTTCCATATAATTGAGATGCTTGATTAGGGAGCTGATCTAATTTACCTAGAATCGTTACACCATTTTCTGTCGTATAAACTTCGTCGTTTTTTGTCAACACACAGTTACCTCCAGTTGATGCTGCTAAATCAACAATCACTGAACCAGGTTTCATGGCAGCAACATGATAATCCAATATTAACTTTGGAGCCTCTCGACCTGGTATTTGTGCGGTAGATATGATAATATCAACTTCCTTAGCTTGTTCTAAGAACAATGCCATTTCAGCATCAATAAATTCTTGACTCATCACTTTTGAGTAACCTGATGATGTTGCTCCATCTTCTTCAATATCTACTGTTAAGAATGTTGCTCCCATCGACTCGATTTGCTCTGCTACTTCTTTTCTAGTATCAAATGCTCTAACAATAGCTCCTAAAGAATTAGCAGCTCCAATTGCAGCCAAACCAGCTACACCTGCACCAATAACCAATACTTTAGCTGGATCTACTTTTCCTGCTGCGGTTATTTGTCCGTTTAAAAAACGTCCGAAATGAAAAGCACCTTCAACAACAGCTCTATAACCAGCAATGTTTGCCATAGATGATAACACATCCATTTTTTGAGCTCTTGAAATACGAGGAATCGCATCCATAGCAACGGCATTCACTTTTTTATCGGCTAATTTTTGAAGCAAGTCTGGGTTTTGCGCTGGCCATAAATAGCTCAACAAAACCAATCCTTCTTTCATCATATCAACCTCTTCGGTACTAGGTTCTTTAACTTTTAAAACAATATCTGAACTCCCGTAGATTTCAGCTGCAGTTTGAACAATGTGTGCTCCTGCTTCTTCAAACGCTTGGTTTGAATAGTTTGCTTTAGCACCAGCATTGTTTTGAATATACACATCAAAACCTTGTTTTTTTAGTCGCAGCACTGTTTTTGGAGTAGCTGCTACTCTTAATTCTTTTTGGGAAATTTCGGCTGGAATACCAACTTTCATAAGTTATAAATTTTAAGTTTATAATTTTTCATGCTTAATTCAACTATAAATCAGACACTTAAGCTAAACAGTTCTAAGTATCACGCACTCAACGAAATTATCAATAAATCATTAACTATCAAACAAAAAAAGCAATGAAGTTATCATTGCTTTTTGTATCGTAAATTAATTAAACTATTTATAGTCTTTTGCCCAATTGTTTAGTTCAGCTTCCGACCATAAGCCTGGAAAGAAAACTCTTTTTTGATACATGGGGTGTAAATATTTTTTCCAATCGCTACCTCCTGTTGCTTCAATAACTTTACTTCCATTATCTAAATATTGCTCGGCTGCACGTAAATGAACCAATGGCCACTTAATGTTAAATTCTATATCTAAATCTTTTAGTGCTTGAATTAATGTTGGGTTGTTTTTTTCAGAAGCAGGCATTGCCACATATTTTTGCCAAATGTTTTTGGTTTTGTATTCGTTTGCCATGTCAATAAACTTATCCAAGTATTTCTCTTCAAACAAATTTAATAAATACGATTTTTTTCCTGTCTTATGATCCTTGCCTGCTGCTTGCCAATAAATGTTTTCGAACAAAAATGCCATATCGTAATTGGCTGGTAAATTGTTTTTGATTCTTGTGTCAGCTAAGTTTACGATATCAGTAGCATAAATTTCGGCAAACCTAAATGACGCACACTGAAAACCACTTGCTGGAGTTAGTGAAAAGCGAAACTCGTTATACTGATTTGGGTCCATTCCTAAACGCATCACATCAAATGAATTTGCCAACATTTGTATGTAACGATTCATTCGTCCTAATTTCTCAATAAAATAATCGGCAGTAATATCGGCTTTGTTACATACTTGATGCATTTCATGCGTCATCATGTTTAACAACAACTCAGTTACCTGATGATACATGATAAAAACCATTTCATCTGGATAATCGGTACGAGGTTTTTGCAGACTCAACAACGATTCTACTTCAATATAATCCCAATAATTGATAGGTTTTGCATACAATAACCCTTTAAAAAAAGCATCTGGGTCTAAGCCCATTTTTGTATACTTTTCATTTATTTTTTCAATCAACTCGTTTTGGTTGCTCATAAAAATCTGTTTTAAATGTTTTTCAATAGTACAACTTTAAAGGAATAATACCATTGACTTTTGTCATGATTATACAAAAATGTAATTTTTATGGCAGATTGCCAACAAATAATTTAGGATTTTAACTAATGAGTTTATTCTCCAGTTAAGGTAAACAGACTACTACAACGGTTGTAAATTAAATCGTCTAATTCGAGCATACTAGCTAAAACCAACTGCGAATAATTTTGAGAAGCATTTCTGAACCCTCCAGCTTCTGTTTGCCACATGGTAACAATAAGGTTCATGTCGCCATTTTCTGGATTAATAACATCCATTACTTTACGAACATTACCAGCTCCAGCATGGTACACATGCATAACCATTAACCTGTACCAAATATCCGTTGGATTATATACTATACAATGGTCGTCTAATATTTTGTTTAATTCAGGAATACAAATGGTTCGAATTAACTTTGCGGCAGCCCAAGCCGACTTATCAAAATCTTTTCGCTCATCTTCATATCTATTTACTTTTAATCCCATATTGATAGCCACTCCTTTCATAATTTGAAAAGAGCCATAAGCTCCAACATTTGATTTTTGTAATTTATTTGGACTTTCAATCAACAATATGGCTTGTGCATAAAAGGGGTCAACTTTATTTGCTTTAAAAATTTCTATTCCTTTTGAGATGGATGGCATGACATTATCGAAATCGTAAAAGAATTTTTTACCCGAGGTACAATAAATTTTTTCTTCTGCTGGTAACAAATAATAATTTCGAACACTATCTCTAAATAAATCTTTTTCTAAATCAGATTGTTTGTTCCAATCTTTTAACGCCACTTTTTTAATGATTTGACGAGTTGAACTTACATTAATTAAGGCCGAATCGTGCGACATGTTCATTAATGACCTCCAAAAACTTGGCTGACTTAATGTGTCCCAACGCTCTGCATAAAGCTGATGTGTTTTGATGAAATTATAATCAACAGAATCGTTTAAGCCAGTAACAGTCATCACTTCCACCTTTTCCACATACGGATTATAGAAGGATGCTGTAAGCACCAAAAATAAAATGAGTAGGCTATTAACGATGTATTTTTTCATTTATGTTGTTTTTGATTACTGAGGTTTAAATTAACGAAAAATACCTGAAAATGTTACGTATTGGGCATTTTAACTTATTAACACACTATTCTTAATTAAATTTAAGTATGGTTTTGGTAGAAAAACTTCGACAAGCTCAGTTTGACTAAAAACTAATCGGTGGAGTTTCGTTTTACCAACAAATAAAAATCGTTTTCGATAGGCAGGTAACCTTGATTGTAGCAAAAATAATAGATGTCGCCTGCTTTGGTTTTAAGTATTGTGGTAAATAAATTAAAGTCAAAACCTTTGTTTAACAACTGTTTTTTAGGTACCGTACATTTTTCGGTAGGATTTAGCTCTTCAAGAATACGCCAATTTTTACGTAATTGATTGTTGGTGTTCCGAATCAAGTTTACCGAATCTTTGTTTACTTGGTTGTTGTAAGTGTTACGACAAGCATCGGAGCAGAATTTTTTATCTACCCTACCCTTTACTGGTTCACCACATTCTAAGCATACTTTTTTATCCATGATATGTTGTATTTAAATTCAAATGTACAAAAATTTTATCCGTTTACAAACGACAACAAACGATTTTAAACAACTATAAACGAATGTAAATATTTAATAACCGAATCGGCGTTTTTAATGGTCTTTACTTTGCCTCATCGAATAAATCGAAAACATGTTAAACCTTTAAAATTTTATATCATGAACAATTTAAGAAACAAAGTACAGTTAATCGGACACTTGGGTAACACACCTGAAATTATTAACTTAGAATCGGGCAAAAAATTAGCTAAATTCTCGTTAGCCACCAACGAAACCTACCGAACCGCAAAAGGTGAAACCGTAAAAGAAACCCAATGGCACAATTTAGTAGCGTGGGGTAAAACAGCCGACATTATTGCTCAATACGTGCAAAAAGGCAACGAAATTGCCATTGAAGGCAAATTGGTAAGTCGTAGCTACGACGATAAAAATGGCAACAAAAAATACGTTACCGAAATTGTAGTAAACGAACTGCTGATGTTGGGTGGGAAAAACTAAAACCCAATTAAAACTAAAACAAAAGAGCCACACAATGGTGCGGCTCTTTTGTTTTTAGAATTTTCTAAACCATTGGATAAATGGTATGGGTACTGGAGTAACTTGACCATTTCCATAAATACCCGCAAAACCAAACTGAAATGCTTTATTCGCTTCGCTTTGTATTCTAAAGCCTGGAATAATTAATGCAACAGGGCTGTAAGTAGTTGTTGTGGTTGATACTCCAGTTACCGAATTATAATTTGAATTGGTAAAACGAACGTCAGGAACAATAAATGAATCGAACACAAAACTAAATTTACTGCTGATTTTTGCCATTCCTGCAACCGAAAGCAAGGCATTGCCATCGGCATTACCACCATAAGCAATTACACCATAACCACCCGAAAAGGTAATGTTTGTTCTCCTATCTCCATAAGTTAACGAAGCATAAGGCAAGCCTAAAGCAAAATCTGGTGCTGCCCATGAACCTGTACCCAATAAAGTTCCAAGCCCAACATTCCATTTTTCATTGAGATTAAAACTATATTTAGCCGACCCAATTATTGGCATTCCAAACCAAGTAGTCATTAACCCAACTCCAAAAATATCGCTTACTCCAAAATGTATTTCTGGACCATACAAGTTCCACAACACATAATTTTCTCCTTTTTTAAGAGGCAAACCGTTGGTAGTAATAAAATAGCGTGTTGAAAATACTTAGTCAGGTATATACTCTCCACTTCTTCCTAATTGATCTTCCTCAACTGGTTTCATGGTTTTTATTTCTAGTTTAGGAATAGCTATTCTACCTATTTCTTTGGTTTCTAGAATCACCTCTCTTTCGTCTTGTTTAATTAGTTCTCCCACATACTCTCTACCCGCAAAGGTTTGTACCACAACTATTTTTTTGTAATACACATCGGTTTCTTCAGCATTTTCTTGTGCCAACAACACCTGAAACAATAGCATTACAACCGATACTAATATTAAAAAACTCTTTGTCATTTCTACTATTTTTTTTATAAAGGTACTAGAATTAGTGAGTTTTGTTGATTAAATATTGATTAAATAATAGAGTTGATTTGTAGTATTATTTTTATACATTTGATAGAAGATGTGTATGACGAATTTTTAAGATTTGTCATACATATAAATAAGTTAACGGTCATTGTAAACCGACACAGCAAAACGACTGAAATGAACGAAATTGAAACATACATTAAACAATTTCCCGACAACGTGCAGGAAATTTTGCGGAACATCAGAAAATTGGTAAAAGACAACGCAATCGAAGCAGAAGAAATGTTTGCCTACGGAATGCCTGCATACAAGACAAATAAAAAACCTTTGGTTTATTTTGCTGCGTTTAAAAATCATATCGGATTTTATGCAAAACCATCTGGACACCGTGAATTTCAAGACGAATTTTCAAAATACAAACAAGGGAAAGGGTCGGTACAGTTTCCTCTTGACAAACCAATTCCATACAAATTGATTGAAAGAATTGTAAAATTCAGAGTGACCGAAAACAACAAAAAGGCAAACGCTAAAAGAATTTTGACTAAACAGACTGATAACTAAAATGAAAGAATTTGTATTACTGTTCCGAATGGACATCATAAACGCAGAAGCACAACCAACGCCAAAACAAATGGAAACCTATATGCAACAATGGATAAGTTGGATAAACGAAATAGCCGACAATGACCAACTGGCAGATGGTGGAAACCATTTTTCCCGACAAGGACGAGTGCTAAAACCAAACAACGAAGTTGTTGAAACGCCACATATTGCCGACAATAATTCCATTGCGGGTTACATCATTGTTTTAGCAAAAAACATTGACGAAGCGACAAAAATTGCGGAAAAATGCCCAATCTTAAACGGACAAAACACGAGTGTTGAAGTACGAGAAACAGCACAACCCGGACAATAAACAAAGAACCGTTAACTAAGAAAGGCTCTCATTGAATTCGGCCTTTCATTTAAATCATAATCAAACTTATTTCGGAAAATGGAAAATAATAACAACGACCAAAAATCAAGCAGAAACGTTGCGACACCTTTCGCGCAGACATATTTTCACGGAACAAGGTCTGACTTGAAAGTTGGTGAATTTATTGAAGTTGGTTTCAGCTCTAATTACGGACAAAGAAAAAATGCAAAATACATTTTCCTCTCTGCGACATTGGACGCTGCAATTTGGGGCGCTGAACTTGCTTTTGGAGAAGAACGGGAAAGAATTTATTTGGTTGAACCAACTGGACCAATTGAAGACGACCCTGACTTGACTGACAAAAAATTTCCTGGAAATCCAACAAAATCTTTTCGTTCAACGCAACCATTTAAAATAGTTGGAGAAGTTACTAATTGGCAAGGACATTCACCTGAACAAGTTAAAGCAATGAAAGACGCCTTAACTAAACTTAAAGAGCAAGGAATTAATTCACTAAATGACGAGTAGTAAAATTATGAGAAAAGTAATTGCAGCCATCAATATGACACTTGACGGAGTTTGCGACCACACTGTTGGAATTGTTGATGAAAATCTTCACCAACATTATTCTGACCTTATAAATAATGCAGGAGTTATTTTATATGGTCGCACAACATATCAACTGATGCAATTTTGGCAAACGCTACTGCAAAATCCATCAGGTAAAAAATCAATGGACGACTTTGCAATTTCAATAGACAAAATTCCAAAAATTGTTTTTTCCGCCACACTAAATGAAACAAACTGGGACAGTGCAGAACCTTCTGACAGGCCTCTCAACGATAAAGTTTTGGAACTCAAACAACAATCAGGAAATGACATTTTAATTGGAAGTCGGAGCTTGATTATTCAACTGTTAAACAGTAATCTAATTGACGAATTTCAAATTTGTATTCACCCTATCATAGAAGGGAAAGGGCTAAGACTATTTGACCAAATAAAGAACAGAATAATGTTAAAACTCATTAAGACAAAAACATTAAACTCTGGTGCGACAATATTTTATTATGAACCAACACGAGAATAAAAATGAACGAAGTTGAAAATTACATATCACTGTTTAAACCTGAAATTCAATCAAGACTTGAAATTCTGCGACAATTATTTTTTGAAGTTTTACCAGACACAGAGGAAAGTATTCGCTATAAAATGCCAGCATTTAAAGTAGGCAAACATCATCTGTACTTTGCCGCACACAAAAGGCATATTGGTTTTTATCCAGTTTATGTACTGCCAGAAATTGAAGAAGAAGTCTCAAAATATAGAGCTAAAAAAACAAAAGACAGTCTACATTTTATGCTCGACAAACCTATGCCAATAGAATTAATAAAGAAAATTATAACGTTGAAATCAAAACTTTGATAAAAATGTCAGAACAAATAATAAACCTGAATATTGAGGTAACTGCCTTATTAGAAGCACTAAAACATCCGTTTAGAAATGAAATTGAGCAGTTGCGAATTTGTATTTTAGAAGCAAATAACAGATTGGAAGAAAACATAAAGTGGAACGGACCCAATTATTGTTTTAACAATGAAGACCGAATTACAATGAGAGTTCAACCTCCGACTAAGCAAGTACAGTTAATCTTTCATAGAGGTGCAAAAAAGCAGGCGCAACCTAAAGACAAATTAATATCTAATAAAAGCAAAATGTTAGTTTGGAAAGAAAATGATAGAGCAATTGTAACTTTTAAAAGTTTGCAAGACATCGAAAGTGGAAAAACTGAATTGACAACAATAATAAACGAATGGATAAAAGCAGCGAAATAAAACAACGAACCGCTAACAGCACCTATAAGAAATTGGCGGTTCGGTGGTTAAATGAAGTTCAGTTTTTCAATCAAACTTTTATGCAGGTTGAAAGTTTTGTGCTTCGACATCGCCAACTTCTTATAGCTGCAAACCGTTAATTTTTATTTTGCTGAATTTTAAACTCTTTAATCAACTGGTCTATGCTATTGGTAAATTTAAAGTGCTTGCGGGTTTCGGGTAAAAAGTTATCCAAATCGAAGGTTCGAGGGTAAATAAATTTAGCAAAAGCTAGTTTGGCTTCTTCGTATTCAAAAACAGTTAATACTTCTGCTACATGTTTAGCAATTAAACACGAATTAGCTAAATATTCTTTGCAATAAGCGAGTTTATCATCTTCCAAACGCTGGTTGTTTAAGTTTAGCTTAAAAGCAGCAAATTCATCGTCTTTTATTGGCCAAGGGCAACCCACTTTTCCATAATAATCAGGCATTTGGTAACGATTGGTAGTGTCGATTACTGTTGTATCTGTTTTTAAAACAGTATCTACTTTTGCTGTATTTATAGCTTGCGCGCCATACTTTACTACCAATTGGTTGGGTTCAATTACTTCGTAATCTGGAGCAATTTTTTTTAATTGTATGCCTTTTTCATTTATCGTGTACAAATGGTAAAAGCCCACATCGACAATGTTTAGGGGAGTTTCAAAAACAGCAGTATCGTTTACAAAGCGGATTTCTAAATAGTATTTACCTTGAGGAATTAATCCCGTAACTTTTAGGTTATTGGTAGCCGTTTTATTCACCAAAAAATTATTGATACTCGCTTGAAACAGTTTTGCTTCGTTGCTGCTTTTTACAACCACAGAGGTTTGTTGTGCAAAACTTACACCGCCAAACAATATCATTAAAACAACAACAAATACTTGTTTCTTCATTTACTACTTTTTACTACCAATATTCCTAATAAATTTGTCAGTTTGAGTGATTTTCGATAGAAAATTGTATCGAAAACAACAAATTTATTAAGCACTGTTCTCGATACATTTTTTGATTCATTGCATTGCTCAAAAAACACTCGAACTGACAACTCTCAAAATTTAGCTAAATAATTCACTAAACTTAAACGTATCTTTTAAACGCACTCCCTTTTCGGTATGTTGTACGGTACAACACTCATTTACAGCATCGTGCTCCAAAAACAACACGTATTCTTTGTCGGCTGCTTCTTTTAAAAACCGTCCTTTTTCATCTAAAGTAATTAAGGGACGAGTATCGTAACCCATTACATAAGGCAAGGGTATGTGTCCAACCGATGGCAACAAATCTGCCATAAAAACAACCGTTTTACCTTGATAATTAATGTGAGGAATCATTTGAGCATCGGTATGTCCATCAGCCAAGAGAATATCAAAATAGTTAAACCCGTCTTTATCAATAAATTTTAATTGATCTAACTCAATCATGGGTATAATGTTTTCTTTTAAAAACGAAGCTTTTTCACGTTGATTAGGCTCTGTTGCCCATTTCCAATGGCGGCTATTGGTCCAATAATTGGCATTTTTAAAGGTAGCTTCAAATTTTGTACGGTCGTTGTTCCATTTTATACCTCCACCACAATGGTCGAAATGCAAATGTGTTAAAAACACGTCGGTGATATCATCGGTACTAAATCCAAGTTTTTTTAGGTTGCCTTCTAGGCTGTCGTTTCCATGCAAGTAAAAATGACTAAAAAATTTATCATCTTGTTTGTTACCAATACCGTTATCAATCAAGGTTAGTTTATCACCATCCTCAATCAACATACAACGCATACTCCAATCGCACATGTTATTGCTGTCGGCAGGATTTGTTCGTTGCCAAATAGACTTTGGTACAACGCCAAACATGGCTCCACCATCTAATTTAAAATTTCCTGTATTTAAGGGATGTATTTTCATGTAATTAATTTTAAAATGAAGTACTTGATTTTCTCGCAGATTTCGGAAATTATCGCAGACAAAATCTGCGGATATCGGCGAAATCAGCGAGCACTAATTTTTTAAATTATTAATAATCAAAAATACCTATTTAAGATGAATTACATATACCGAACTAATAACAATGTAATGTTGAAAATTGAAGTTTTACTTTATTTTTAGCAAGTGGATATTAGGTAAGTTAGCAAAAAGAAAACAACTATGAGAGTACATTTTATTGCCATTGGCGGAAGTGCTATGCACAATTTAGCGATTGCTTTACACAAAAAAGGGTTTAACGTAACGGGGTCGGACGATGAGATTTTTGAACCCAGCAAAAGTAGAATTGCTAGCTATGGTTTGTTACCCGAAAAATTTGGTTGGGACGAAAATAGAATAACAGCCGATCTTGATGCTATAATTTTAGGAATGCACGCTCGAAAAGATAATCCTGAATTGTTAAAAGCACAAGAATTAGGTTTAAAAGTATATTCTTATCCTGAATACATTTACGAGCAATCAAAGGATAAAATTCGTGTAGTTATTGGTGGAAGCCATGGAAAAACATCCATTACCTCAATGGTTTTACACGTATTGAGTTACTGCAAAATAGATTTCGATTACATGGTAGGTGCTCAGTTGGCTGGTTTCGATACCATGGTAAAAATTACTGATGCAAAAATCATCGTTCTTGAAGGTGATGAATACCTCTCCTCTCCCATTGATTTACGTCCAAAGTTTCATTTGTACCATCCAAACATTGCCCTAATAAGCGGTATTGCTTGGGACCACATCAACGTTTTTCCAACTTTTGAAAACTATGTAGAGCAATTCAGCAAGTTTATTACTTTGATTGAAAAAGATGGCGTATTGGTGTATTGTAAAGCCGACCCAGAAGTAAACCGAGTGGCTTTAACTACTCCAAATCCTGATATTGACAGAATTGGATACCAAACCCCTGAAAATGTGATTGAGAATGGTGTTACTTCGGTAATCATTCATGGAAATAAAGTGCCGTTAGAAATTTTTGGCGACCACAACTTGCAAAACATGGAAGGTGCTCGATTGGTTTGTAATCAACTAAAAATTAACGACAACAAATTTTACGAAGCCATTCAAAGCTTTAAAGGTGCAGCCAAACGTTTAGAGTTAATCGCTAAAAACAATACTACTGCAATTTACAAGGATTTTGCTCATTCTCCATCAAAACTAAAAGCAACTACAGCTGCGGTTAAAAAACAATATCCCAATCGTAAATTAATTGCTTGTATGGAACTGCACACTTTTAGCAGCTTAAACAAAGCTTTTTTAAGCGAATACCACAACAGCATGGAAACTGCTGATGAGGCATATGTGTATTTTAGCTCACATACGCTCGAACACAAAAAATTGGCAGCTTTAAGTACCGATGAAGTGAAAGAAGCTTTTGGTTCAAAAAACGTTACAGTTTACACCAACTCCAACGAATTGTTTGATATGCTAAAAGCAAAGGATTGGAACAACAGCGTATTGCTTTTAATGAGTTCTGGAAATTTTGATGGTATTAACCTAAACCAATTTGGTGAAAAACTAATCTAATTCTAGTTAGAAATAAAACCAAAACCACATAGCTACATAGCTTGCCTTCTACAAAAAAACCATAAACCAAGCATAGTTTTCTCCGATATATCGGAGAAATGACTATTGAGTAACTTTTTAGAATGAACTTTAGCTATATTATTCTATGTACCTATGTGGTAAATACCTTGATGTATTTTTTAGGTTAACTAATAGTTGATTTACATTTACGCTGTTTATAACAAAAGTCAAAAAGCTTAATTTATCTAGCTTTTAAGCGTACTTTTGCTAAAAAGAACTAAATGAGTACTCCCTTTGTAAAGTTTAACGTTTCTGATAGACCTGAATTCATTAAAGAATTGAGAAAGAGAGTTAACCAACATTTTAAAGACAACAACATTTCTAAACATGCCAACCTAAACATGAAGTTTAAAACAGCTTTTATGATTAGCCTATACTTTACCCCACTGGTTTTAATGTTAACAGGTGTTATAAGCTCTTTTTGGTGGGTAATGTTAATGTGGTTAATTATGGGATTTGGTATGTCGGGTATTGGATTATCTATTATGCACGATGCCAATCATGGCTCTTATTCAAAGAATAAACATGTAAATGGAGTGCTTGGCTTTTTACTTAATTTTTTGGGTGCCTATCACGTAAATTGGAAGATACAACACAATGTTTTGCATCATACATTTACGAATGTAGAGGGTTTAGATGATGATATAGATGTGCCTGTTTTAAGATTATCGCCAAAACAAAAAAGCAGCAAATGGTTTATGTTTCAAGCTTATTATGCTTCTTTCCTGTATGGAATGATGACAATAAACTGGTTATTATTTAAAGATTTCGGAAAACTTTATCAGTACAAAAAACAAAACTTGCTGGCTGGTCAAGGATTAACTTATACCAAAGCCATGACCTTGCTAATTATAAATAAAGCTTGGTATTTAGGATTAACATTAGTTTTACCTCTAATTTTAGTTGATTTACCTTGGTGGCAAATTTTAATTGGATTTGTATTAATGCAATTTGTTTGCGGATTGATATTATCATACATTTTTCAACCTGCCCACGTAATTGAAGAAACTAGTTTCTACGAACCAGATACAAGTGGAAATGTAGAGAACAATTGGGCAATCCACCAACTACAAACTACAGCCAATTTTGCAGATAAAAGCGTTTTATTTTCTTGGTTTGTTGGCGGATTAAACTATCAAATTGAACATCATTTATTCCCAAATATTTGTCATGTTCATTATAAAAAATTATCGAAAATAGTAAAAGCAACCGCTTTAGAATTTAACTTACCTTACTACCAACATAAAACTTTTTTTGGAGCAGTAAGAAGTCATTTTGCATTGTTAAATCAGTTGGGAACTGGTTCTTACGACCTAAAAAACAGTTAAAGTAAATGGATAAGAATTCGACCATCGTTAAAATTTATCGAATAAATGCTTTTTTAGAAGGTGTATCTTTTTTAGTTCTTCTTGGAATTGCTATGCCTTTAAAATATCTGTACAACAAACCCGAAATGGTTAAAATTGTTGGGATGGCTCATGGTTTATTGTTTGTTGCATACATTTTATTGGTAGTTGTTGTAAGAGATCAATTAAAATGGAACATGAAAAACACTCTTTTAGCTTTAGCTGCATCAGTGTTTCCGTTTGGTACTTTTTATGCCGATAGAAAACTGTTTAAAAACAACTAATTATCCTTGATAATTGTCATTGATTAAGCTGTTTATTTCCTGTAATTTTGAGGAAAACAAACCTAAAATGTCTATTAAACTAAACATTCTATTTTCTACAACCTTAATTCTGTTTATTACAAGTTGCAAAGAAAGTAATCAAACTCAGACAAAACCAGTTCGTCAAGACATAACAGAATCTGTTTATTCATCGGTAACCATTCAGCCCGATAGTTTATATTCGGTTTATTCGCTTGCCACAGGTATTCTAGAAAAAGCATTAGTTGAAGAAGGCGATACGGTAGTAATTGGTCAAAACATTTTTCAAATTACCAACAACAATCCAAAGCTGAGTTCCGAAAATGCTCGATTGTCGATGGAAATTGCTAAAAGCAATTACAGTGGTCAACACGCTATTTTAGAAGATTTAAAAAACGAACTAAAATTAGCAGAACTAAGGTTTAAAAATGACTCGTTAAATTTTCAGCGTCAAGAAAATTTATGGAAACAGAAAATTGGTTCACAAGCCGAATACGATGGTAAAAAACTTGTTTTTGAAACCTCGCAACAAAACCTAAAAACATTAAAAAACAAGTATTTAAGAACCGAAAACGAGTTAAAACAACAAGTTCAACAAGCTACCAACAATTACGAGTCAACATTGTTCCTATCAAAAGACTATACCATTCAAAGTAAAATAAACGGGCGAGTTTACAGTATTTTTAAAAATGCAGGAGAACTTGTATTAGCCCAACAACCTATTGCCATGATTGGTAGCACCACTAAATTTATTGCCGAATTATTGGTTGATGAAGTTGATATTGTTAGAATAGCACTAAACCAATCGGTTTTAATAACCTTAGAAGCGTATAAAAATCAAGTGTTTGAAGCAAAAATCACTAAAATTTATCCTCAAAAGAATGAACGTTCGCAAACCTTTAAAGTTGAAGCCGAGTTTGTAGAGAATCCAAAAGCTTTATACCCAGGATTATCGGGCGAAGCAAACATCTTAATTTCAACCAAGAAAAATGCACTAGTGTTACCAAAAGTTTATTTAAACAAGGATAAAACCATTGAAACCACCAATGGAAAAAAAGCCGTTACTACTGGATTAGAAAGTTTAGACCAAATTGAAATTTTATCTGGTATCGATGAAAACACCCTAATTTACCTACCTGAAGAATAATGAATTGGTTTATTGTTATATTAAACATTTCAAAAACCCATTTGTTATCAAAAATAAAACAAACGGCTATAGCTGCTTTGGGCGTAACTTTTGGTATTGGTGCTTTTATTATTTTAATGAGTTTTATGACGGGCTTAAATGGCTTGTTAGATGGTTTAATTTTAGACCGTACACCGCACGTACACGTTTACAATGAAATTAAACAAACCAACAACCAACCTGTAAAATTGTTTGATGAATTATCGAACAACATGAATGTAGTGAGTTCGGTTAAACCAAAACAAACTCAATTAAAAATACACAATGCCCTACCAATCATCAATCACTTGAATCACGACCCCAAAGTAAAAATAGCTTTACCACAAGTTAAAACACAAGTTTTTTATGTTGCTGGAGCTATAGAATTAAATGGAATTGTAACTGGGATAAACCCAAAAGATGAATCAGCTTATTTTAATTTTCATAATTATATTGTTTCTGGTAGTGCCGAAGATTTAGAAAACAACTCTAACGCAATTTTAATTGGAATTGGTGCTGCAAAAAAAATGTCTTTAAAAATGGGCGACCGTGTTCAACTTGCAACTGCTAAAGGAGACATTATCCCTTTAAAAATTGTTGGATTTTTTCAAAGTGGTTTAGCTGATATCGACAATGTACAGAGCTATGTTAATTTAAAAACTGCTCAACGTATTTTAGGTGAAAACGAAAGCTACATTACCGATATTAATTTAAAACTACATAACATTGAAGATGCTGTACCAATGGCTAAAATGCTGAGCAAACAATATAATTTAACAGCCATTGACATTAACACTGCCAACGCACAATTTGAGACCGGAACATCAATTCGAAACTTAATAACTTATGCTGTTTCTTTTACACTTTTAATAGTAGCTGGTTTTGGAATATATAATATCTTAAACATGATGATTTACGAGAAAATGAACGATATTGCCATTTTAAAAGCAACTGGTTTTTCAGGTTTTGATGTAAAACTAATCTTTATCAGTCAGGCAGTAATTATTGGTTTTATAGGAGGTATTTTAGGATTAATATTGGGTTTTGTGGTGTCAACCATTATCAGTCATTTACCATTTGAAACAGAAGCACTACCAACCATAAAAACATTTCCTGTAAACTTTAATTACGTGTATTATGTGGTAGGAATGGTATTTGCCATGATTTCTACCTTTTTAGCAGGTTATTTACCTGCACAAAAAGCACAACGAATTGACCCCGTTGAAATAATAAGAGGACAATGACAACAGTTTTAGAAGCAAAAAATATCAATAAATTTTTTAAAGGTGCTGTAGATTTCCATGCACTTAAAGATGTGTCTTTTGATATTAAGCAAGGTGAATTTACTTCTATTATGGGTAAATCTGGCTGTGGAAAATCTACGCTTTTATATATCCTTTCTACCATGGATACAGACTATCAAGGCGAATTGTTTATCAACAACGAACTTATAACTGGAAAAACTGCTAATGAGTTGGCTTTTATCAGAAATAAACACATCGGTTTTGTTTTCCAATTTCATTACTTGTTACCAGAATTTACCATTTTAGAAAATGTGATGTTGCCAGCAAAAAAATTAGCCGAAAAATCGCTTCAAGAAATTGAACACGATGCAATGGAAAAACTAAACCTATTACACATTGGAGATCAAGCCTTAAAATTGGCCTCAAAAATTTCAGGTGGGCAAAAACAACGGGTTGCTATTGCTCGAGCTTTAATAAACAACCCTACCATTATAATGGGAGATGAACCAACGGGTAATTTAGATAGTCACAATGCCGATAATGTTTTTAATATTTTCAGACAATTAAGCCATGAACAAAATTTATCCCTGCTAGTTGTAACTCACGATAAAGAATTTGCGGATAAAACCGATCGAATTATTGAAATGGGTGATGGTAGTATAATTGGTTGATTTTTTAATCCAACACTACTTTATAGGTAGGGTCTTCCATTACATTTACATCGATAATTTGTTCTGCATTTTTAAGTAAATCAATACAATCCTTACTTAAGTGTTTGATGTGAATTTTTTTACCAACCTTATGGTAGCGTTCAGTTAATTTATTCAATGCTTCAATAGCCGACATATCCACTACTCTACTTTCGGCAAAATCAATTATCACTTCTTTGGGGTCGTTTAGTACATCAAACTTTTCGTTAAATGCTGTTACCGATCCAAAAAATAAGGGTCCATAAATTTCATAATGTTTCACCCCATTTTCATCGGTATGTTTTCTTGCTCTAATTCGTTTTGCATTGTCCCAGGCAAAAACTAATGCAGCAATAACAACCCCTATTAATACAGCTAAAGCTAAATTATGTAATACCGCTGTAACCAAGGTTACCAAAACCATTACAAAAATATCAGACTTAGGCATCTTCGTAAATGTTCTTAAACTAGCCCACTCAAAAGTTCCTATCGATACCATAATCATTAACCCAGTTAAGGCTGCCATAGGTAATTTCTCTATTAAACCAGAACCAAACATGATAAAAACCAACAACATTACAGATGCTACAATTCCTGATAATCGAGCTCTAGCTCCAGATGAAATATTGATTAAACTTTGACCAATCATGGCACAACCACCCATTCCTGAAAAAACTCCAGATAATATATTTGCAGCACCTTGTGCAACTGCCTCTTTATTACCTCTACCTCTTGTTTCAGTTATCTCATCAATAATATTTAAGGTTAATAAACTCTCAATTAAACCTACCCCTGCAATAATGGCTGCATAAGGAAAAATAATGGTTAAAGTTTCTAAATTTAAGGGAATTGAAGGCAAGTGAAAAGGAGGGAAACCACCTTTTATTGATGCCATATCGCCAACAGTTTTAGTATCAATACCTAACAAAGTTACAGCGCCAAAAACTACTAATATGGCTGTTAAAGATGCGGGTATAATTTTAGTCAATTTAGGTAAACCCCAAATAATTAACATCGTTACCAAAACCAAGCCTAATAAAATATATAAAGCCGAACCTGTTAACCAATTCCCTGATCCATCTTTAAATTGATCTAATTGCGACATAAAAATGATTATGGCTAAACCATTAACAAAACCAAAAATTACAGGATGAGGAACCAATCGCATTAACTTACCCAACTTTAACAATCCAGCCGAAACTTGTAAAACACCAGCTAAAACTACTGCCCCAAAAACATATTCTACACCATAAGTTTTTGCAAGGGTAACTAAAACAACTGCTACCGCACCAGTTGCCCCAGATATCATACCTGGTCGACCTCCAAAAATAGAAGTTATTAACCCCATAACAAAAGCAGCATACAAGCCTGTTAAAGGTGATAACCCTGCAATAAATGCAAAAGCTACAGCTTCAGGAATCAAAGCAAGTGCAACGGTTAACCCAGATAAAACTTCGGTACGATAATTTACTTTTTGTGATAAATCAAACAGATTAAAATATTTTTTCATTTAATGTTTTTAATGGTTTATCTTATTTCGATTTCCGAAACAGCATATTAAATCGTGGAGTTTTAGTAAATACTCCTTGATTGGTATTTTTAATATCTTCTATCGTAAAAAAAGCATTGGGTAAAAAAGTAGAAATTCTGTCCACCACCATAGGCACATTTTTACGTTTAATAATGGTAAACAACATTTTAACAGGTCCAACAGCTCCTTGTGCATCCACAACGGTTACACCATGATTATTGCTTTTTAAATCTGCAATCAATTCTTCGCAGTTTTGATTGGTAATAACACGAATAACTTGTAACCCTAGTGCTAATTTCTCTTCAATCAACAATCCAACATACGTACCTGCTGCAAAACCTCCTGCATAAGCTACATAACAAACCCAATTCGATAAGTTTTGCATCACTTGGGCTACTACAATAATCCATATCAACACTTCAATAAAACCAAGAAAGGGAACAATTTTACGATAACCTTTTGAGATAAATACATGACGTAAAGTACCTAAACTAACATCGGTTAACCGTGAAAAGAAAATAATAATGGGGAGAATTACCCAACTAAAATAATCAAACTCTTGTGGAGAAATGTTAAGTAACATGGTTAATTTACGATTTGTTAATTATCTTGATTCTTCAAATTCCTGTCAATCAAAGACACCTCCCAACCCCATTCAATACCAACTTCTACCCTCTGTCTTCTGTCTTCCAACTTCCTGCTTCTAACTCCCTTTTTAAACGTTAAATCTAAAATGCATTACATCTCCATCCTCAACCACATACTCTTTACCTTCAACACCCAATTTACCAGCATCTTTAACCGCCGATTCAGAGCCAAACGTAATAAAATCGTTGTATTTGATAACTTCTGCACGAATAAAACCTTTTTCAAAATCGGTATGGATTACTCCAGCAGCTTGTGGAGCAGTCATGCCTTTTTTTATGGTCCAAGCTCTAACTTCTTTTACTCCTGCGGTAAAATACGTTTGTAAGTTTAATAATTTGTATGCAGCACGAATCAATTTATTAACACCTGCTTCTTCTAATCCTAAATCTTGTAAAAATTCTTGACGCTCTTCGTAAGTTTCTAATTCAGCAATATCTGCTTCTATTTGAGCTCCAATTACCAATACTTCTGCACCTTCGTCTTTTACACCGTTTTTTACAGCTTCAACGTGTGCATTTCCTGTTTTTACAGAATTTTCGTCTACATTACATAAATAAAGCACTGGCTTTGCAGTAATCAATTGAAGAGGACGAATAAATTCTTTTTCATCTTCAGAAAATTCCAACGTACGAACAGATTTACCTTGCTCCAAGGTTTTTAATACACGTTGATACAATTCACCTTCTTTAGCTACACTTTTATCACCAGTTTGAACCTTACGTTTAATGGTATCGTATTTCTTTTCTACCGTTTCAAAATCTTTTAATTGCAATTCAATATCAATAATTTCTTTATCTCTTATTGGGTTTACTGAACCATCAACATGCACCACATTATCATCATCAAAACATCTCAACACATGTATAATCGCATCAGTTTCTCTAATGTTAGCTAAAAATTTATTCCCTAAACCTTCCCCTTTACTCGCTCCTTTAACTAAACCAGCAATATCAACTATTTCAATGGTAGTTGGCAAAACTCTTTCTGGTTTAACTAAACTTTCTAATTTTTCTAAACGCTCATCAGGCACAGTAATTACACCAACATTGGGTTCAATAGTACAAAACGGAAAATTTGCCGATTGTGCTTTAGCATTCGACAAACAGTTAAACAACGTAGATTTTCCAACATTTGGCAAACCCACTATACCACATTTTAAAGCCATACAAATTTTATTTTTTAAGGCTGCAAATATAGTTTAAAAGCTCCTTATAATTGAGATAAAATATTCGTTAAACATCATTAATTCAAAATTTGAACAACATAGTTTCATTAATTTTGTCTGAAACTTATCAAAACCAATGGCAAACGAAAGCAAAGCTCAACTCATTATTTACAACATCATTAACCCTTTGATAAACCTTTTAATTAAACTAAAAATTACTCCAAACATTATTACTTCAATTGGTTTTGGTTTAAATATTTTAGCAGCCATTATTTTTATTTTAGGTGCAGAAAATGCACAACGAAACGAATTAGCCTATGTAGGTTGGGGAGGTTTTACCATATTAATTGCGGGGTTGTTTGATATGATTGATGGTCGTTTAGCACGTTTAGGGAACATGTCGTCGAAGTTTGGCGCGTTTTATGATTCAGTGATTGACCGATACAGTGAATTGGTAATGTTTTTAGGTATTTGTTATTACTTAATTGCTCACCACTTTTTTTTAAGTTCCTTGTTTGGTTTTATTGCGTTAATAGGCTCTATGATGGTGAGTTATACCAGAGCCAGAGCTGAAGGAATTGGAATTGAATGTAGTGTTGGGACTATGCAACGACCTGCAAGAGTAGTAACCATTGGTGCTGGTGCCATGTTTTGCGGAATTGTGCACTTTTTTATTGGGGATGTGTGTTTTAAACTAAGTGGCACTCCAATCGTTTTGTTTGAAACCATTTCTATTTTTACCGTTCCTTTAACTGTTGTTGCTGTGTTTTCAAACATTACAGCTATAAAACGATTAAATCATGTTAAACATGAATTAAATAAACTGAATGATTAAATTTTTAACCATAACCACCATTACCTTAACATTACTGTTTGGATTTACCAATAGTCCAACAATAAAATCAATTGCTTCAAAAGTAGTGGGCGAAGACTCTGTGTTTATAGGCTACCCCGTACCTACCGATGAAAACATGTTGTTTTATGTACAAAAAAGTTTCAACCAAAATACGGTAGTTTATACGTTGAACATTGATGAAGATGGCACCATTAACCACTCCAACCCAGTAAATGTTTTTTGGAGAAGATACCAAGAAGACGGTCGAAAACGAGATTTGACTCAAATTGAAAAAACATTTGGCTATGGCGTAAAATCGAAAGCATTAAAAGACCGACCAAATACTTATATTTTTTCTATTGCCGCTATTAAAGACATGCAATTTATTGTAACACAAATAAACAATAAGCCACAAACCATTACTACAATAAACGGAAAAACAGCTTTTATAGACCGTGTTTACATTAAAGCCGAACACATTAAATTGTTGCCCAAAGTGTTTTATGTAGAAGTTTTTGGTACCGATGTTAAAACCAAAAAGCCGCTTTACCATAGAATAATACCATAACTATTTATTACATTTGGTAAACATCGTGCGAATAAACGTAATGGTACGGTTATTCAGATGTTGGCATTCATTAAGACAGACCAAATGAAATTAGAAAATAATTGGAAAAATAAATCTTTGGAAAATCTCGAAAAAGATGTTTGGAGTGAACCTGAATATTCAAGTCATTTAGTAACTACATGCCATAAATTAAGAAAAAAGCAACTAAAGGATTTTGATATTGAAGAATTAAGGATAATGATTGGACAGAATATTGGATTAAATTATCTAATTCCACTTGCATTAGATGAACTAAAACAAAACTTATTGGCTGAGGGAGATTTTTATGAAGGAGATTTACTACAAAGTGTTTTAATGAGTGAAACTGACTATTGGAAAACGGAAAAGGAAAATTGGTCTATAGTAGTCAATCTATTTAACGAAAAAAGAAAGGAATTAGAATATAACCATAAAGAGTTATTTGAGTCTTTTAAAGATTTTGAAAAAATAAATGGCTAAAATAAAGCATGACATATGGACTAACCCTGAAGATTTACCAATGTTGTGTTTTTCAGGTGAATTAGGTGCTGAATCAAGAACTTTACTCGAGCCAAACTCTAAAATTGTTCATTCCTTTTATGCAGAATCTCATTTTGAAGCAATGACTATTTATTATGAGTATATGGATTGGGGTGTTTACGAAACTGAATTCGAAGTTGATAAAGAACCATATAATTTAGAAGAAATAAAAAAACGAAATACCAACAATGGCTATACGTAATGCGGGTTTTCTACTAAACTAAAGGTCAGTGCATTTAATAAAGTCCGCCAATAATTTAATTTGGTATTTAACGTGAAAAAATTAAAAACAAAATATAAACTCTTGGCTACGTGCAAATTTGAAATTTCCGCTTTTCAAACCCTGCACTATGCATAGCCTAGCGTTAAGTAAAATTAAAATACAATGAAAAGTTGGATTCTTTCTACCATATTACTTTTGCTATCAATAGCTTCAATTGCTCATACTGACACTCCTATCAAACTAAGTGAAGAGGGGAAATTAATAGGGCTTCCTGAAAAATATTCTGTCGCAAAATTTGACCGTTCAACATTTACTTTAACTATAAATCATAAACAAATTACTGTTCCTGAATGTGTAAAAGAGTTTTTCAAAGACTATAAAGACTATAAAATAGAGTTCTCTGCTTCATGGTATCATGCCCCTGAATTAATGCCACACTACATCCATATGGATATAGTAACAGCTGAAAATCCAATCGGATGCCAAATATTTTTCAACCTTGAAACATTGGAGATTTTTCAAATCGCAAAGCCTGTGATGAAACCTAAAAGGAATAAACCAATTCAGTACTTATTCAACGAACAAGAAATTTCTGCAGAATGTAGAAAATTAATACAAGATTCAATAATTGATAAATAAAACTTTACCTAACATCATTTATAAAAACATGCGGTTGCTAGCTGTTGTGGTTACTTAAAACTTTTGCAGTTTTTGCCATAATTTTTGTCTGTGCTTTTTATTCACCCAGCTTAATCCTCACTCAAGAGAGGGACTTCTCCCCTTGAGGGGAGACCGAGAGGGGTAATTTCTCACAAAATTATTACTTTTAAGCATTAAACAAACTAAAGACACGTTACATAACAACAATGAATACTTCTTCCCCATCTTTTTCTAATTAGATAACAAAAATGAAAAATTCGTTTATAATCATATTTTTATTGAGTTTCATCTCATTTTCTTGCCAAAACCAAGTAAATCCTCAACATGCTAAAACAGAAAAAATGAATATTCAGTTAAATGTTGAACACCCCAATAAAAAACAAATGGAATGGTTTCTCAATAATTATGAAGAAGAATTTGTAACACATCAAGAGCATAACGACAGCTTAATGGGCGAACATCTTATTCAAGAAAAATATTATTTTCAAACAAAATCGTCGAATATATTGTTAACCTTAATTTTTTGCAACAACCAACAAGATGCATTAACTATAGGAGTCAAAAATTACCACAACCAAAAGTATGGAGTAAATGGAGCCGTATTGTTTGTGATTGATGGAAAAGATAATTTGAAAGTTGATAGTATGTTGTCATGGTTTTCGGGTGAAGAATAATACACGTTAAAACATCGGCTAAGAATTTATGCTACTTTTTACAAATACAACGATTTTAATTTCGTACCAATTTTGTAATTTTCGTTTTTCATAACACTTTATAAGTGTTTATGTTAACAAAATTTAACACCCCTTAGCTATTCAAAATAGGTTTTCAAACAATAAGTCAATATATTGTTCGTAATTTGCTAAACCAAAAATTAAGTACGCTTTAACAATGCCCAATACAAAAACATACTACCTAAAAAACATGTTGGGCAAAAGTTGTATAAGGTTAATAGAGCTTAATTTTTCGTTGATAAAACCAGTTTCAATACAGCACGTTAAAATTGGAGAAGTGTGTTTATCGTACAACGAAAACGAAATTTCAGAGAAAAAAATAATTGATCAATTCAAATCGCTTGGTTTTGAGTTGTTGCAAAATGCCGACTGTATTTTAGTAGAAAAAATTAAACAAGCGGCTGTAGAACTTATTTTTTACAGCTACAACTCCAACTCCTTAATTCGTAATTCCGATTATATTAGTCAAAAGCTGCAATTGCCCTACGATAAACTGAGTAAAATATTTAAAAAACAAACCAAAACCACCTTAGAAAAATACATCATCTTATTAAAAATTGAAAAAGCCAAAGAAATGCTATCTCACGGCGAATTTAGTGTTAGTGAAATATCGTTTATGTTGGGTTATAGCAGCGTACATTATTTAAGTAATCAATTTAAAAAAACTACAGGTATTACCATATCAAAATTTAAAGAAAACCCTAATAAATATAGAGTTTCATTAGAAAATTTATTAATCTAAATTTTATACAAATTAATCAAAATTGTGTAATACGAAGGCTAAAAAGTGCATATAAATTTGTATCATCTCAAAAACTAACAAGTTATGAAATTAAAAAAAGACATTGCCATTAGCGACTCTGGGTTCTTATTCAACCCGTCGTCTGGCGACAGTTATTCGCTTAACCCAATTGGTGTTGAAATTTTAAAACTTATACAAGACAAATTGTCGGACGACGAAATCGTAGAAAAATTGTTAAACGATTTTGCTATCGACAAAGATACTGTAGAAAAAGACTTGTATGATTTTAAAATGATGCTAACCAGTTACAAACTAATTAACTAAAAACACATGAAAAAAGTTGAAACAAAACCAACTTTTACCGTTGCTGTTACTGGATTAAACGCCATTGATAGTCCTGGACCAGGTGTACCTGTTATTAGAGCTTTGCGCGAGGCAAAAAGCTTTAATGTTCGTATTATTGGTTTAAGTTACGAAACCTTAGAACCGGGTATTTACATGAGCGATTTGGTCGACAAGGTTTACCAAGTCCCTTTTCCATCGGCTGGAACAGAAGTGATGTTTGATCGATTTCAGTACATCAACAATATTGAAAACATTGATTTTTTGTTTCCAAACTTCGATGCCGAATTGTTCAATTTCATTAAACTCGAAAAACGGTTAAATGATGAGTTAGGTATTCGTATGTCGATACCTACCATGGAACAATTTGAAGCTCGAAACAAAGTAAATCTTTACGAATACGGTAAAAAACACGGTATAACGGTTCCTTTTGCTAAAATGCTATACAACCCTAACGAATTACCTGGGTTAGTATCCGAATTTGGTTTTCCGTTGGTAATTAAAGGTAAATTTTACGATGCAAAAATTGCTTACACCACCGATCAAGCCATACAGCATTTTAATAAAATTAGTGCTCAATGGGGTTTGCCTGTGCTTATCCAAGAATTTGTTCACGGTACCGAAGTAAACATTTGTGGCGTTGGCGACGGAAACGGTAAATTGGTTGGAGCAGTTCCAATGCGTAAACTTTATATTACTGATAAAGGTAAAGCTTGGGCTGGAGTTACTATTTCTGATAGTAAATTAATGAGTCTTACAAAAAAACTCATTAAAGAAACCAAATGGAATGGTCCGTTTGAGTTGGAAGTAATGAAAACTACCGATGATGAATATTACTTAATTGAAATCAATCCTCGTTTTCCAGCATGGTGTTACTTACCAGTTGGAGCAGGACAAAATCAGGTAGAAAGTGTTGTAAACATGGCTCTTAAGCAACACTATAAAACCTATACAAAATTTGAAGTTGGTAAACTGTTCATCAGGTATTCGTACGACTTAATTGTTGACATGAAAGACTTTGAACAAATTTCAACCCACGGTGAACTTTAAAAAATTGAAAAGATGAAAAAAGAAACTAAAAAAACATACGAAAGACCCCTAATAAAACCTTTAAATGCAGGTTTGATGAACAAATTTGGAAAAAGAACCGAATGGTCATCATTTGCTCAAATTGATGGTGTACCCATTTTAGATTTAATAAAAGAATATGGCTCGCCACTGTTTGTTTATTCTGAGAAAAAAATTAGAGAAAACTACAAGGCTGCAAAACGCACTTTTGAAACTCGCTACCCTAAAGTTCAGTTTGCTTGGTCGTACAAAACCTGTTATTTAAATGCCATTTGCGATATTTATCACCAAGAAGGCTCTTGGGCAGAAGTGGTGTCTATTTTTGAATATCAAAAAGCCTTATTAAATGGAGTTCCGGGCGACAAAATTATTTTTAATGGTCCTGATAAAACTGACGAAGATTTAGCTTTATCCATTAAAAACAATTCGCCAATACACATCGACCATTTAGATGAATTGTATCGGTTAAATGAATACGCAAAAGATTTACCTAAAAAACCTAGAGTTGCTATTCGAGTAAACATGGATACGGGCATTTACCCCATGTGGGATAGGTTTGGTTTTAATTACGAAAACGGACAAGCTTGGGATGCCATTAACAAAATTATGGCTACCGATAGATTAGAATTAGTGGGTTTACACACTCACATTGGTACATTTATGCTAACGCCATCAGCTTATGCTGTTGCAGCAAGTAAAATGGCTGATTTGGCGATAAACATCAAAACCAAATACAAAAAAGTTATCACTTACATTGATATGGGGGGTGGTTTTGCTTCTAAAAACACCTTAAAAGGCTCTTACTACATGGGTAGCGATACTGTTCCAGATATTGCTGAATATGCCGAAGCTATTACCTCTTCGTTGTTAGGTGCTGGCTTTGATAAAGGTGATTTACCATACTTATACCTAGAAACTGGAAGAGCATTAATTGATGATGCTGGATATTTGGTAGGAAGTGTAATTGCCAACAAACGCCTATCTGACGGAAGAAGAGCAACCATCTTAGATTTTGGTGTAAATGTATTGTTTACCTCATTCTGGTACGACCACAAAATAACTCCAGTAGAAGAATTGGGTTATCATACAGAAGATACCACACTTTACGGTCCTATGTGTATGAATATTGATGTGGTTAGAGATAGTATTTCCATGCCACCATTAAAACCCGGCAATCATGTGGTAGCTCATTATGTTGGTGCTTACAATGTAACACAATCCATGCAGTTTATTTCATTACGACCAGCCATTGTGTTAATTGATACTGAAGGAAAATCTCATTTAATTAAATCAAGAGAAACCGTTGAATCGGTTCAGAAAGACGAAAAAGTTCCTGCGCATTTAACCAAATTTTCACTTTAATTGTTGAATGAACTTTTTAACCATTAAATATTACACCAAACTTATTCTAGAGGGAATCTTAAACAGTTTTTCTCAAGTATATTTTAGTAATAGTAAACTGTTAGCAGCAATATTACTATTGGTTTCTTTCTTCGATTTAGGAGCAGGTATTGCAGCCATTTTATCTATTTTAACTTGTCAGTTAACTGCTTTACTTTTCAATTTCGACCATAAAAACATTCGTGAAGGTACTTACACCTATAACTCAGCCATGGTTGGTGTTGCCATCGGTATTTTTTATCAATTTAACTTCTCATTAATTATTCTGTTAGTATTGACTGCAATTCTTACGTTCTTTTTAACAGTGTGGTTTATGAACCATTTAGCCACAAAAGGATTGCCGTTTTTAAGTATACCTTTTCTTCTAGTAACATGGCTAATTATTCTTGGTGGTAAAAATTTCTCGGCATTAGAATTACACGAAAAAACAGTCTTATCGCTCGAAACGTATTTCCCAGTTTTATTTACAAGTGTTACCGATTTTGTGGGGCATTTACCTTTTGCCGACATACTCTATCTTTACTTCAGATCATTAGGGGCTATTTTGTTTCAGTACAACGATTTAGCTGGAATTATAATTGCTATTGGAATATTAATTCATTCACGAATTTCTTTTGTATTGTCCATTTTTGGATTTGCACTTGGCTTTATGTTTTACCGATTAATGGAAGCCGATTTTTCACAACTCATCTACTCTTACATTGGCTTTAATTTTATACTTACCGCCATTGCCTTAGGTGGTTTTTTTATCGTAGCTTCCAAACGCTCTTTTTTACTTTTAATCTTTAGTATCCCATTAATAGCCCTAATCATTAGTGGAATACATGGTATATTTCAATTTTTTGGACTCCCACTCTATTCTTTACCTTTCAACATCGTTGTAATAATGATATTGTACGCACTAAACCAACGAGCTTTTACATCAAAACTATATCGGGTATATCTTCAACATTTTTCACCCGAAAAAAATCATTACAAGCATTTTAACAGTGTAGATCGATTTAGTAGCCAAACTTACCTTAACATCTCCTTACCTATCATTGGTTTTTGGAGGGTTTCACAAGGAAACAATGGAAACATTACTCATAAAGACGATTACAGGTACGCTTTAGATTTTGATGTAACCAACGAAGAAGGAAAAACATTTAAAGATGAAGGGCATGATTTAAAAGACTACTACTGCTATAATTTACCTGTATTAGCACCAGCAGGTGGAATTGTTTCTACCATTGTTGATGGTATTGATGACAACCCTATTAGTGGAATGGATATTTCAAATAATTGGGGAAATACCATTATCATTAAACATACCGAATATTTATACTCCAAATTGAGCCATCTTAAAAAAGAAAGCATGTTGGTTAAACAAGGCGATCATGTGTATAAAGGGCAGGTAATTGCTTATTGCGGAAGCTCTGGTCGTTCGCCCGAGCCCCACTTGCATTTTCAAATGCAAACCACACCTTATGTCGGCTCTAAAACCATAAGCTACCCTATGGATTACTATTTGTCTGTTTTAAATGGAAAATACCAATTTCACAGCTTCGACATTCCAAAAGAAAACATGCAAATAAGCAATGTAAATACTACAAAACTTTTATCCGACACTTTTAATTTTATACCTGGACAACTTTTAACTTGGGAAGTTGAACAACACAATAAAAAAGAATTTGTGAAATGGGAAGTAATTGTAAACTCTGTCAATCAAGCATATTTCTATTGCCACAAAACCAATTCAACCGCCTATTTCGTTAATAACGGCACACTGTTTTACTTCACTGATTTTTATGGCGATAAAGACTCTTTACTACATCATTTTTACAAAGGAGCTCATAAAGTTTTATTAGGTTATTATCCTGATGTTCAATTGAATGATCAATTAATAATTACCGATTTATTTAATGGATTATTTAGTTTTATCCACGATTTTACTGCTCCTTTCTTTCATTATTTAAAAGTGAACTATCAATTTTCTTTTACCTCTGCTAACAATACTCATAACCCTACAGAAATTAACTTTAGCACAGAATGTTCAGGGCTGGTTTTAAATAAAAAAACCATTCAGCATTTGTACAAATTTTCTATCCTAGAGAACAATCAGTTATCCTTTAACTTCATCAGCACTAAAAAACAATTTAAAGCAAGCTTATGTGTAAATGGATAATTATTGTATTTATGCTGTTTGGATTTTCCACTAACGCTCAACATGTTAGTGATTTTAAAACCATTGATAGCTTGAGCTACTACTTATATTCCAACGCTAAATGGCAAGAGTTATCCGAAATAAATACTACCAAAGCTATTGATTATCATTACTTGAATTTACGAATTGGTATTGCCTTTTTTCAATTAAAAAAATATCATCGAGCAGAAAAATACTTGCTAAAAGCTTATCAACAAAATCAAAGCAGCAATGTTACTGCTTACTATTTATATTACACTTCAGTTGAAACTGGAAATCTATTTTTAACAGCTCAAACGCATAGTTCTGCTATTGGTGATTCCATTAAATTTACCAAGATAATTAGTGCGATAAACCTTGGTGGAGGTTCAAAATTATCTGCAAATAAAGAAATGGCTGGAAACATCAATTTCTTTAATGTAGGATTAGGACATTTACCCGCTAAAAAATTAGCGTTATTTCAAAATTTTACGTTGCAAAACCAACAAAACAACATTTGGGGAGATTTTACACAACTACAATATTACCTGGGTAGTTCAATAAAATTAAGCAATAAATGGAGTGTTGATTTTAGCACTCACCTACACCTATACAATGCCGATATCGATTTTAAATATGACACCTCAAAAACAGCATCTACCCCTCCTGCATTTCCTGGTGATTTTAAAACAGACTCCATTTATCGAAAAAATCATTTATTAAAAGGAGATTATAATCAACAAGGAGCATTCTTTTACTTAGGCGCAACCCATGTTTCTGGTCCGTTAAAAATATCTCCTTTTGCACAATTAAACTTAGAAAATCCTTCTTCGAGCATTTCAGAAACACAATGGACAGAAATAACCATTAGTAGAGTAAAACCTCAAACCCCTCCAATTGAGAATACACAACGTAAAGATTCTACAATTAAACTCATTGATTATCCAAACAACGAACAACAAATTATAATTGGGACTTCAATCCAATATACTCTGCCATTTGCACAGGAAAAATTCACTATTGGATCAGTTTTTTATCAACCACTAAAAGGTAGAGGCAAATTGATTTTTTCACCCTTTGCAAAGATTAAATTAAAAAAATCTTCATTATTTATTTCTTATTTAAAAAAGAACAATATCCCAATTACAGAATATTATGGTTCATTTTTACAAAATTCTTACGATAATATTCATCATCAAGTAAATGTCCGGTTTAGCAAACCTTTATCTTTAAATACATCGGTAAATTTATTTTACCAATTTGAAGATAAAACAGATGCGTTATCTTTGGTTAGGTTTAACTCAAACTTGCTTGCTATCTCAATATCTTTTAAACTTTAAAAACAATATACATTATGAACGTTTTAATTAAATCAATACTGTCAATTCTATTTGTAGTTACAGTTTCTTCAAGTTTTTCACAACGTACATTTAACGAAAAACTTACCGCTTTTTCTTCAAGTTATGAAAAAGAGTACACCTATGATTATGATAATGCAATACTATCTTTAGAGAAAGTTTATGTGGAAAATTCGTATGAAATGAATTTACGTTTAGGATGGTTATATTACTTAAAAACTGATTACACTAAATCCATTTCATTTTATAAAAAAGCACTGGCTCAAAATCCAAATTCTATTGAAATAAAATTAATGATTGTCAACCCTCTTTCTTATTTAGGAAACTGGGATGACATTGTAGCTATTTATGAAAGTATTCTAAAAAGTGATGATAAAAACTATACCGTTAATTATCGTTTAGCATTGATTTGGTACAACCGTAAAAAAAATAGTCAAGCGTTAACTTATATTAAAAAGATACAACCTTTATACCCTTTCGATTATGAGCTAAACCTCCTTTCAGGCAAAATAAACATTGCTTTAGGAAATATTACCGATGCAAAAATTTCATTGCAACAAGCTATTTTATACAATCCTACAGCAACTGAACCCGTTGAATTAATCAAAGGATTGTAATAAAACAATCTCATTTCATATAGTAAAATATACCCTTTTAATAAATGTAGGCACATATAAATTGGGTAATTTTGTACACGAAAAACTTAACTATTTAATATAAAATGACAAACAACATTAAAAGTGCAGAAGGAAGGCTTGGAATACTTTTACCTGGGCTTGGTGCAGTTGCAACTACCGTTATTGCAGGCGTCCATGCGGTAAACAAAGGAATTTCAAAACCCATAGGTTCAACTACCCAAATGGGAACCATACGCTTAGGAAAACGAACAGAAAACAGAACTCCATTGGTAAAAGATTTTATTCCATTAGCTGATTTAAAAAAAGTAGTTTTTGGTGGTTGGGATTTATTTGAAGAAAATGTTTACGAATCGGCAATACATGCTGGTGTAATAGATAAAACCACATTGGATTTATTAAAATCGGAATTGGAACAAATTAAACCAATGAAAGCTGTTTTTGATAAAAAATACGTTAAAAAATTAAACGGAACTTACATCAAGGAAGGCAAAACCAAAATGGAGTTGGCTAATGCTTTACGTCAAGACATTAAAGACTTTAAAGCCAAAAACAATTGCGATAGGTTAGCAATGGTTTGGTGTGGTTCTACCGAAATCTATTTAGAAGTTTCTGATGTTCACATGACCATCGAAAATTTTGAAAAAGGATTAGAAAACAATGATCCAAACATTGCTCCAAGTATGATTTATGCTTACGCAGCAATTAAAGAAGGTGTACCTTATGCAAATGGTGCTCCTAACCTTTCGGCTGACATCCCTGCTTTGGTAAATTTAGCTAAAGAAAGTGGTGTACCTATTTGTGGTAAAGATTTTAAAACTGGTCAAACGTTGATGAAAACGATTATTGCTCCAGGTTTAAAAACTCGTTCGTTAGGTATTGCTGGTTGGTTCTCTACAAATATTTTAGGTAACCGAGATGGCGAAGTATTAGACGACCCAGACAACTTTAAAACTAAAGAGGTTTCAAAATTAGGCGTTTTAGAAGAAATTCTAGAACCAGAAAAAAATCCTGATTTATACAAAGACCTGTACCATAAAGTACGTATCAACTACTACCCTCCTCATGGCGATAACAAAGAAGGTTGGGACAACATTGATATATTTGGTTGGATGGGATATCGTATGCAAATTAAAGTAGATTTCTTGTGTAGAGATTCTATTTTAGCTGCTCCATTGGTATTAGATTTGGCCATTTTCTTAGATTTGGCTTCACGTGCAGGAATGAGTGGTGTACAAGAATGGCTATCGTTCTACTTTAAATCGCCTCAAGAAAAAACAAAAGGTTTAAAACCTATACACGATATTTTTAAACAAGAAATGAAGTTAATGAACACTTTACGTTATTTACAAGGTGAAGAGTTGATTACTCATTTAGGTTTAGATTACGAAGATTAAATTTCTTTAACTTCGAAAAATACTCTTCGACAGGCTCAGAGTGACAAATAGTATGTCATGCTGAGCCTGTCGAAGCATTTTATTACTTTTACACCATGAATTTTATTCACAAAATCGTTACCACCTTTTTTGGCTCAGGCTACTCTCCTATTGCACCAGGAACAGTTGGAGCATTGTTTGGTTGTGGTGTAATCGTTTTATTCAACTATTTTGAAGTTGTTTTAAATAACCCATTCTTATTTATAACCATTATTTTAATTACCACTCTAATTGGTTTTTATTCTACCAACCAATTAACTTCCGAATGGGGAAAAGACCCATCGAAAGTGGTTATTGATGAAGTAATTGGTATGTGGATTTCCATGTTGTTAATTCCTTTTAGCTACATAAACTTATTAATGGCATTTGTTTTATTTAGACTCTTTGACATTTTCAAACCCTTAGGTATTCGAAAATTAGAGCAACTAAACGGTGGTTTAGGTGTTATGGCTGATGATGTTTTGGCGGGTATTTATGCTAACTTAGTTTTACAACTCATTATTTATCTTCTATGAATAAAGATTCATGGATGATATCGTTTTTAAAGTATCAGGTTGCCGCGATAGTAGCCACAGCTGTCGATTTTATCGTACTGATTGTACTTACAGAGGCATTTCATGTTTGGTATGTTTATTCTACAGCTTTGGGTGCTTTAGCTGGTGCTTTGGCAAATTTTAATTTATGCAGGTATTGGGCATTTACCAAATCAAAAAACAAATTTGTGAACCAAGTTTACAAATACATTTTAGTTTCGTCGGGTAGTTTAGTGCTAAATACTTTTTTGGTGTATATACTTACCGATTTTGGTCACATTAACTATACCACATCTAAAGTTTTAACCTCAATTATGGTAGCAGTATTTTACAATTATACCCTCCAAAAATATTTTGTTTTCAAAAAATAAACTCCACTGTTAAAAAAAGTGTTGAAAACAACAATGCAAGCCTCATAAAATCAGCATTTCAATTGATTAACATTACACTAACATAAATTGTACTGTTATGAAAAACCTAAAAAACCTATTTGTTGTTATCGTTGCTACCTGTTTAATTGCATGTGGAAATCAATCTAGTTCGGATAAAACCATCGGTAAAAAAATATTTCGTTACAACGAATCTGCTGGTATCACATCGTTAGACCCTGCATTTTCGAGAAACATCGAAAACATCTGGGCGTGTAATAATTTGTACAATGGCTTGGTTCAAATGGATGACGAACTGAAAATTGAAGCCTGTATTGCTAATGGTTGGGAAATTTCTGAAGATGGAAAAACTTATACTTTCTATTTAAAAAACAACGTTTATTTTCATGATCATGAATTATTTGAGAATGGAAAAGGTAGAAAAGTTGTTGCAAACGATTTTGTTTATAGTTTCAACCGTATTATTGATTCAAAAGTAGCATCGCCTGGTGCATGGGTATTTAACAACTTAGCATTTGACGAACAACACAAATATTCTCCGTTTGAAGCAATAAACGATACAACACTTAAAATCTATTTAAACCAACCTTTCCCTCCATTTTTAGGGATTTTAACCATGCAATATTGTTCTGTTGTTCCTCACGAAATTGTTGATTATTACAAAAACGATTATTCAAGCAACCCCGTTGGAACTGGTGCTTTTAAGTTTAAAATGTGGGACGAAGGAAATAAAATGGTTTTTGTAAAAAACGAAAACTATTTTGAGAAAGACAAAGAAGGAAATTCATTACCTTATCTTGATGCTGTAGCCATTACCTTTATTAAAGATGAAGAAATTGAATTTTTAAAATTCTTAAATGGTGAGTTAGATTTTGTTTCAGGCAGGGAAGGAAGTTATAAAGAAGAAATTTTTACTGCTGATGGCGAATTAAAAGCAAAATACACCGACAAAATTACTATGCTTACTAACCCATACTTAAATACTGAATACTTGGGTATTTTAGTAAACGACGAATTGGATATTGTAGCCAATAGTCCATTGAAAAAGAAATTGGTTCGACAAGCCATTAACTATGGTTTTAATCGCGAACAGATGATTTCTTATTTAAGAAAAAACATCGGAACACCAGCTCATTCTGGTTTTATCCCAAAAGGTTTACCATCGTACAACGAAGATGAAGTAAAAGGGTACACTTACAATCCCGAAAAAGCAAAAGAACTGTTGTATGCAGCAGGCTTTCCTAATGGAAAAAATTTACCTGAAATTACATTGTTTACTACCATGGGTTATGTTGATTTGTGTGAATTTATTCAACACCAACTGAATGAAATTGGTATAAAAGTAAAAGTAGAAATATTACAAGCTACCACTCATCGTGAATTGGTTGCACGTTCGAAACTTAACTTTTTTAGAAAATCGTGGATAGCCGATTACCCTGATGCTGAAAATTATTTAGCATTATTTTACAGTAAAAATTTTACCCCTCACGGACCAAATTATACCCAATTTAAAAACTATGAATTCGATAAATTGTACGAAAAAGCAATTGCAGAGGTAAACGATTCTATTCGTTACGACTACTATAGAGCCATGGATAGAATTTTAATTGAAGAAGCTCCTGTGGTTACTTTGTATTATGATGAAGTTGTGCGTTTAATTCAAGCAAATGTTGATGGTTTAGGAATAAACCCAATTAATTTACTTACGTTGAAAAATGTGAAGATAGATAAAAAATAGTCAACAGTATTCAGTTCACAGTCAACAAAAAATTCAAGTGATTGTGGACTGAATACTGCAAACTCTCTCAGGGTGCTTTTCTTGAAATAATCCAACTACAACCTGTTTTACTGTAAACAAGCCTATCGTGTAAACGATTTGGGCGACCTTGCCAAAATTCAAATTTTACTGGCTTTATAATATATCCACCCCAATGTGGTGGACGAGGTACATCCATACCTTTAAATTTTTCAGTATAAAACTGTACCTGCTGTTCAAGCTCTTCCCTACTCTTAATGTCTTCACTTTGATTTGATGCCCATGCACCCAATTGACTTTCTCTTGGTCGTGCAGCAAAATAAGTATCCGATATTTCGTTAGTAACTTTTTCAACTTCACCTTCTACCCTAATCTGACGCTCTAATTCTCCCCAAAAAAAGTTAACAGCAATTTTGTTCGAAACACTAATGTTTTGTCCTTTTTCGCTGTGATAATTGGTATAAAAAACCAAGCCTTCTTCACTAATATTCCTTAAATAAACTACTCTTGAATGTGGCTGACCAACTTCATCAACAGTCGATACCATCATCGCGTAAGGGTCGAGTAATTGAGCATTAACAGATTCTTCAAACCAGACCGAAAATTGTAAAAATGGATTTGCATTCACTGAATCTTCCGATAATGGTTTATCAGCAAAATCTCTTCTAATAGCGTTTAAATAATTTCGTATTTCTTCCATTTTTTAGTAATAGCTACTGGGCAAAAATTAAAAAGAACGCAGATAACACAGATGAATATGATAAACAGAAATAATAACAATAGCAAAACTTATGATGTCTGTCCGCCTTTGGCGGACTATATCACATTTAATCATATTCATCTGTGTTATCTGCGTTTAATGTTTCTTTAACAAAACTAATTAATTCAAGTATTCTACAACTAAATAATAAATTTTAATTAAATTTATTGTGCAATTGATTTATCATGACAACAAACCCTTTAGATTACTCCATAGCTGAACTTAATACACTTGATTTAGCTCAAGGCAGACTTTTAATTGCTGAACCTTTTATGAACGACCCTTACTTTAAACGCTCGGTAGTATTGTTAACCGAACACAAAAAAGAAGGTTCGTTAGGTTTTATTTTAAACCACCCATTAAACATAACCGTAAACGATACGTTAAGAGACTTCCCTGAATTTAATGCTCAGGTATTTATGGGTGGACCCGTTCAAACAGATAGTTTATTTTACATCCACACACAAGGTAATATTATAACAGAAAGTGAACATATTATTGATAATTTGTATTGGTCGGGTAATTTTGAGCAATTAAAAGACATGATTATTGACCAACAAATTTTTCCAAATGAAATCATGTTTTTTGTAGGTTATTCAGGTTGGGATTACCCTCAAATTAAAAACGAAGTAAAAGCTAATTCTTGGATTATTTCGGATTTAAATAGTTTTACTATAAGCGATTTTAAAGACGAACACCTTTGGAAAAAAGCTTTACAGAAAATGGGCCCAAAACATACAGTTCTCTCCAATTTTCCTGAAGATCCAAGTTTAAATTAATATGTATTTAAAGGGATTTTTAATTATCATCAACCTTCTTTTTGTTAGTTTATGTTTTTCGCAAACCGACGATTATGTGTTGAGTGGAAAAAAATCAAACAACAACTCCATAATTAAAAAGGACATTTACAACGTAAAAAATCCTGATTACACCAGTTATTTTCTTTCTCCAACCGCTTTTACCATTACTAAACGTGATTTTAGATTAGTCAGTAATGATATTTTGTTTTTTAAAGGCACTTACGGTTTAACCAGTAAAACCAATCTTTCATTAACGACATCATTATTTGGATCTATTTTAGGGTCTTTAAAACACAGTATTGATTTACAAGATGAAAAAACCTTGTCTTTTTCTAGTACTGTAGGAAATTTTACTGCATCATTAAAAGACACCAATGTTATGTTTACTGGTGTTGATGCCGTTTTTACGATTGGAAATCATCAAAACAACGTTAGCTTAGGTACAGGTTTCTATTTTATAAAAAGTAACATTGATATTGTTTACGACAAACGTGAGTTTTTTGTACATGCCGTTACATTTGGTATTCAAAACCAAATTTCGAGAAAAGTATATGTAATGGTTGATGGTTATTATTTTACCAATTACAACATGTTTACCGCTGCGGCTGGTTTAAAATTTGTAATTAAAACTCGTTATAGCTTAAATGCAGGAATTATGCCCATTGTAAGAGACGATATTCGAACCTCTCGTTACGACATTAAATCAGTAATGATTCCTATTATCTCTTTTAGAATGTTAATTGAACGAAAAGATTAAGTTTTATCTAATCCATAATCACGTTCAACCTTTGCAATTCGCACTTTAAAATGTGAGTACCAATCTTGTCTACCTTTTTCTCTAGCAACAGCATGGTCTGTATTATTTTTCCATTTTTGAATCGATGCTAAATCTCTCCAATACGAAACGGTAATACCAATTTCCTCTCTAGCCGACTCTATGCCTAAAAAACCATCTTGTTTACTCGCTAACTCAACCATTCTAACCGACATATCACCATAACCATTATCACCTTCTGTTCTTAATGAAGTAAATATTACAGCATAATATGGCGGTTGTGGTGTTTTAGCAATCATAATTATAACTAATCTCTATAAAAAACCAATTCTGTTTCTGTCGATAACTTTGGGTTGTAGTAATACCCCTCTGAGTTAAAGCCAATCAATTCTTCGGTATTTTCAATCTTGTTTTTAATGATGTAATTCGCCATCATACCCCTTGCTTTTTTGGCATACACCATCACCACTTTATAGTCGCCATTTTTACCATCTTTAAAAATGGGGGTTATTATTTTGGCATTTAATTTTTTAGGGTTTACCGATTTAAAATACTCCGTAGAAGCTAGGTTTATAACGGTTTTATTTTTATGTGATGCTAAAACATCGTTTAGTTCACTAGTAATAACATCTCCCCAGAAACTATACAGATTGCTGTGTTTTTTAATCTTTAGTTTTGTTCCCATCTCTAAACGGTACTCGTGCATGAAGTCTAAAGGTTTTAATACACCATACAAACCCGATAATATCCTCAAATGGTCTTGAGCATAATTGATTTCTTTTTCAGATAAAGATGTAGCGTCTAATCCACTATAAACTTCTCCAGTAAATGTAAATATAGCTTGTTTTGAGTCAGTTTGATTATGTTCTTTTTTCCATAAATGATATCGATCAACATTCAACTCCGCAATTGCTGGGCTTACCCCCATTAACTCTTGTATTTTCTTTGGCGAATATTTTTTCAGCTCATTTATTAGCTGCTCCGATTTATCAAGTTGAGTTGGTAACGTATTATTTTTTAGTTTTTCACCTGCTATACTAAGTTTTTTAGCTGGTGAGAGTAATATCAGCATGTTGTAACTTTAATTAATAGTGTTAGATAATTATCTTCCTCCAAATGGAGCATCAAAAATAGAAGATTGACCCATAAAACCTCCAGAACCAAAGTTTTGATTGGTTAATGAATTAAACCCAAAACCATTTCTATTGTTATCGTTAACTCTTATTTCACCATACAAAGTAACATTGTCGCTTACTTTATACTCGAAGGCTGCAGCATAACCTATTCTGTCAATTTCGCTTGCTTTATTGTTTGTTCCAAAAGCAGTAGAATTAAATTGAGCCATGTTATAAAAAACACTACCCGCAACGGTTAATCGGTCAGTTAATCTATATTTGGCTGTAATGTGTGTATAATATTGTGAAATATTTCCTGTAAAAGGTTGGTATCTTAAATCGTAAATTGGTCTAAAATTAGTTACATCACTACTTACATAAGTCATTCCTGCCCCAACTGTTAAACGGGGTGAAACCAAATAATTAACGCTTGGACAATAAAACAAACTAGCAGAACTACCAAAAGTTTTACTGTACGACATATTTGCCCCCGTCGAAAACTGATACCTGATTTTATCTTTGTTTTTTAAAGAATCAAAAGGCAACACATACTCTTCTTCTGGTAATGTAGTTGTTTCTTGCGCTTTAAGCTGACTAAAAGCAAGAAGTAACAATAATATATATATTAACCCCTTTTTCATTTTATACAGTAAAGTTAGTAAAAGAAATCAACACTAAACACAACATCTTGCATTTAACTTTTTTTAACATTACCCATCAAATAAAAACTACAATTGGCACGTATATTGAATAAAGCAATTGCAAATTAAAAGATATGAAAAGCATAAGAGAACAATACGTAATGTTAAAACGAAGAGCAAAACAAGCCATGATAAATGGTCAGTTAAATTATTATTTACAATTGATTTTAGAAGCTGAACAATTGAGCTTGATTTTAATAGAAAATAAAAGAAGATAGTTTTTATAGTTAGTTTAGTTAGGGTTAATAAAAAAAAGTCCAGCACCGTTGTGTCTGGACTTTTAATTAACATAAAACTTATCTAAAAAAAGGGGGTACAATTTAAACCGACTACTATAAAAAATAGTTTTTGTCGTTGAATTTCATTTTACTTCTTGTGTTTTCATTAACACCATTTCCATACGAGCTTCCCACTCCACCTAGAGCAAAAACTACAAAAAGTAGAACAGCTACTATTAAAATGATTACTAACATAAATCGAAGTTTTAATTACTTTCGTCTACAAATATACAACTTTTGTCGAAACTAAAAAATTTTATCGAAGTTTTTTTTAATTTCGTCGAAACATGAAGATAATTCATCTTATAAGACATGCTAAATCAAGCTGGGAAAATCCTAGTACTTCCGACTTTTACAGAAAATTAAATGAAAGAGGGCTGCGTGATGCACATTTTATGGCTGAAGAATTAAAAAAATTAGCGTATCACCCTGATTACATCCTTTGTAGTCCAGCTAAAAGAACCACTAAAACTGCTGAATTTTTTACTGAAAAATTAAACCTTCATCAAAACCACATTCATTTTGAACAACGAATTTATGAAGCTTCGTTAAAAACCCTTTTAGAAGTTTTAAACGAGATACCAAACCAATACAACAACATTGCATTAATTGGTCACAACCCTGCAATAACTCAGCTTTCAAATTTTCTTACCACCGATTATATTGATAACATCCCCACTTGCGGAATAGTTAAAATAGAAATGGATATTGAAGATTGGCAACACATTATTGAAGGAATAGGACGTAAATTATTCTTTATTTATCCTAAAATGTTTTAAAATCCTAACACCAATTTTCTTTTATATAGGCTGATATAGTATTATATTTGACATCTTAAAAAATTACTCATGGCAAAGAAACAAGACTTAGATTTTAACAAGAATGAAGATGTAAATAAACTAATGGTTTCAGAATTAAACAGGAAACTAGACCAAGTATATTTAGGTGGAGGAAAAAAACGCATTGAAAAAGAACATGAAAAAGGCAAATTAACAGCACGCGAACGTATTGATTATTTGTTAGACCCAAAATCAAAAAGAATTGAAATTGGTGCATTTGTCGGCGAAGGTATGTACAAGCAATATGGAGGTTGTGTTTCAGGTGGGGTTGTTGGTGTTATTGGATATGTTAGTGGCAGACAATGTATTGTTGTTGCTAACGATGCAACAGTAAAGGCTGGAGCATGGTTTCCAATGGCTGCAAAAAAGAATTTACGTTTACAAGAAATATCAATGGAAAATAAATTACCTATTATCTATTTAGTAGATAGTGCAGGTGTTTTCTTGCCTATGCAAGATGAAATTTTTCCTGATAAAGAACATTTTGGCAGAATTTTTAGAAACAATGCTAAAATGTCGGCAATGGGTATTTCTCAAATATCTGCAATAATGGGTAGTTGTGTTGCTGGTGGAGCATATTTACCAATTATGAGCGATGAAGCAATGATTGTTGATAAAACAGGTTCTATCTTTTTAGCTGGTTCATATCTTGTAAAAGCAGCAATTGGAGAAACCATTGACAACGAAACGTTAGGAGGAGCAACCACCCATTGCGAAATTTCTGGTGTAACCGATTACAAATGTAAAGATGACAAAGACTGTTTAGATAGAATTAAAAAGATAATGAACAAAATTGGCGATGCCAATAAAGCAGGTTTTAACCGTATAAAAGCTCAAAAACCAAAATTAGACGAAAACGAAATATTTGGAATATTACCTGACTCAAGAGAAAAACCTTATGATATAAAAGATATCATTTTAAGAATGGTTGATAATTCGGAATTTGACGAATACAAAGAAGATTATGGTAAAACCATTGTTTGTGGATATGCACGTATTGATGGTTGGTCGGTTGGAATTGTAGCAAACCAACGAATTGTAGTAAAGTCTGCAAAAGGAGAAATGCAATTTGGAGGTGTAATCTATTCTGATTCAGCCGATAAATCTGCTCGTTTTATTATGAACTGTAATCAAAAGAAAATTCCATTAGTATTCTTACAAGATGTTAGTGGATTTATGGTAGGGTCTCGCTCCGAACATGGTGGTATAATTAAAGATGGTGCTAAAATGGTAAATGCTCAAGCCAACTCAGTTGTTCCTAAGTTTACTGTAATTATTGGAAATTCTTATGGGGCAGGAAATTATGCCATGTGTGGAAAAGCTTATGACCCTCGTTTAATTGTTGCTTGGCCATCAGCTCAATTAGCTGTAATGAGTGGTGCTTCCGCTGCAAAAACTTTATTACAAATTGAAGTTGCTGCTTTAAAATCAAGAGGAGAAGAAATTACTCCTGAAAAAGAAGAAGAATTATATAATACTATTAAAAATAGATACGACGAACAAATTTCACCTTATTATAGTGCTGCTCGATTATGGACAGATGCTATCATTAATCCATTAGATACCAGAACATGGATTTCTATGGGAATTGAGGCTGCAAATAACGCTCCTATCGAACAAGCATTTAATGTTGGTGTTATCCAGGTTTAATGTCAATAATTATTTTTGTGCAAACCATTTAATTTTCATTTATTTACATCTTAAATTTTAATTCAAATTCATTATGAAAAAACTATCGTTTAAATTAATTTCATCTTTAGTAGTAATCAGCGCTTTACTATATTCTTGTGGTGGAAACCACGAACCAGAAGAAACAACAGAAGAAGTTGTTGTTGAAGAAGTTGCAACAGAAGAAGTTACCTACATGCTGCCTTCTCCTTTACAAATTGTTAGTTTGTTTAAAAATGCTGGTTTAGAATATGTTGGTGGCTTAACCAACCCTAAAGACAATGTAAATAATTACAATGCGAAGACCAATCAAAAAATAAATTTTGGAGTATATGCTGCTGATATGGCTTATGCTATTACCAATAACCAAACTCAGGAAGCTATAAATTATTTAAATGCTTTACGTCAAATGTCTGAAAAAATTTGGATGACAGATGTATTTAACAGCACTGGAGTTGCTGAGCGTTTAGAAAAAAATGTAGGCAATCAAGATTCGTTAACAACCATTATGGCTGATATGCAAATGGAAATGGATGAATATTTAGACGAAAATGGCTCTAGCTACACAGGTTCAGTTATTTTTGCTGGTGCATGGATAGAATCGATGTATTTAGCTTTAAATGCAAACAAAAACACTTCTGAAAAAGTAGCTAATCGATTATCAGAACAAGCCGTAATTATTGGTAACCTTATTGGAGCTGTAAAACAAGCTAACGAAAACAACGAGTTTAATGATTTAGTAGCTTCGTTAGAAAAAATTGAAGCTAGCTTTAAAGCTATAAATGATGAAAGTGCTTCAGCTTTAACACCTGAACAATTAGCAACATTAAAAACTACTGTTACAGAGATTAGAAATAACTTAATTAAAGGATAATTACATGAAAAAGTTAATCAAAATTTTATTTGTTGCTCTTTCAATATTTACTTATTCTACGAGCATAGCACAAGAAACAGAATGTGATGCATCTGCACTTAAAGCTGATTTAAAACCTTTTTTAATGCCAGTTTACAAGTACGATTCATCAAACATTACAAAGTTTACTTACAAGGCAGAAAAACAAGGGAAAGAAATAGAGGTGCCTTTGTTCTCTAGCGAAAAATACCGATTATTGTTTAACGCTTCTACCCTTCCAGATGTTGAAATTTATATTTACGACAAACCAATGGGTAAACCAAACAGGACGTTGTTATATGCTTCAAAAAGCAAAAACAACAAGGAGGGCTTATACTCTTATGACCCTGAAAAATCTGCCCCAGTATATGTAACGTATATTTTACCAGGTTCTGAAAATGTAGGGGCTAATGGTTGTGTTGTGTTCTTGTTAGGATATAAATTTTAAGAAAAAGTATAAAAACAAAAAAAGGCTGTGAATCACAGCCTTTTTTTGTTTTTATAGAAACTATATTCTCATAAAGTTTTTCATTAAATTTATCTAAATTTTTTATCATGAACCTAAACGAAAAAGTACAATTATTAACCTCAAATGGTTACGAATTTAAATTTGGTAAATATATATCAGATGGACTTGACTATTTTAAAACTCAAGCTGGATATTTTATTGGATTCTTTGTTGTTTCCATTCTCATGATAATGGTAGCAGGGTTTATACCTGTAATAGGAACTTTTGCGAGCCAAATACTAAGTGCAACATTACTTGTTGGCTATTTTATTGCAGCTAGAAAAATAAAGCAGGGTAATAGTATTACGTTTGACGACTTTTTTAAAGGCTTCTCCTCTATTGGACAAATTAGCATCATTCAATTAATTTTGTTTGGGTTCTCCTTAGTATTACTTATGCCTTTATTAATTTATGGTTTTTCCGTTATGTTTAGTGGAATTATCGATGGTATAAAGGACAACTCTTTTGACGACAACATCTCTCCACAAGAATTGTTTGAACTTTTTAGTGTTGATGGCTTAATTCCTCTTTTTATTATCACTGTTCTTTTACTAATGTTTATGCAAACAATCTATTCATTTGCAGCAGTTAATGCCCACTTTTTTAAAGCTAGTGCATGGGAAAGTATGGAGGCTAGTAGAAAGGTTATTCAAACCAAGTTTTTTCACTTTTTTGGTTTAATTGTAGTTATAGCTCTTATTAATTTACTTGGCGTACTTTGTTTATTTATAGGATTATTGGTTACTGTTCCTATGAGTTACACCATAATGTACGCTGCTTTTGATGATATCATGAACCCTGATGAAGAAAGTAACTTGATAGATGACGATGCTTTTGAAAACAGAAGCAATTAACTTTTTGCCTCCTCAATTTTAAATGGAACTTTAACCAAAGATTTTAAATCTTCACCAAGCGTTTGCATATCTTCATCATCTTCATCAAAATTCCAAAGTATTGATACGTCTGCCTTTGAAGAAGTGGCATATTCCTCTATTTTTTTCATTAAAGTAAGCATACATTCTGTCGAATGAGTATTTAAATAATCTAGGTGTACCTTAAAATAAACTTTAATTGGAGAAGTGGCCAAAAATTCAGTAATCCAATCTTCTAAAGGTTTATAAAATTTTAATGGATGTTCTGGAATAGACCTACCTACAATACTCAATACTCCACCTTCACTAAAAGCAACTGCGGGTGAGTTTTGTTTTCCTTCTATAAACAGAGATTTCATTTTTATAACATCTTATAAAAACAAATATAAAATTTACAACACGAACAAAAGAATAATTTATGATTTTTTAGACGAACCGACTGATTACTTCTTTAACTTATCCTTAAAAACCTTTCTAAATTTTTCAACTTTAGGTCTCACAACTGCTTTACAATATGGGTTTTCTCCATTCAATTCAAAATAATCTTGATGATAATCTTCTGCAGGATAAAAATTTGTGAAAGCTGTAATTTCAGTAACAATAGGATCTGGATAAACTTTCTCTTGATTTAAAGTCGCTTTAAACTCTTCTGCAACCTTTCGTTGTTCTTCATTATGATAAAATATAGCCGAGCGATATTGCGTACCAACATCTCCACCTTGTCGGTTTAAAGTTGTTGGATCGTGTACTTGCCAAAATACTTCTAACAATTCTTGGTAGGTAATTATTTCAGGGTTGTACGTTACCTGACAAACCTCCGCATGACCTGTATTACCAGTACAAACTTCTTTGTAAGATGGATTTTTTACTGAACCTCCAGCATATCCAGAAACAACTTGTTCTACTCCCTTTAAATCAGAAAAAATGGCTTCTACACACCAAAAACAGCCTGCTCCAAAAGTAATTGTATCCATATTTTGTTGTATTGTATTTATTTTTATAAGTTCTTTTGATTCAACTTCAGAAGTGTTGCACGAAATTAAATAGAAAAACAACATAAAAACAGCATACCTTTTTGTCATTAGTTTATTTTCTTAATTAAATTTTCTAATGCTTGGAAAGTTGAATTTGTAACGTTAACCAATGGTAATCGAAGTGTGTCACCACAAATACCAAGTATTTTTAAAGTTGCTTTTATTCCTGGAGGATTTCCATCAACAAACATATAATGTACCATATCAAAATATTTGTAATGAAGTTGTTGAGCTGTTTTAAAATCACCTGTTAAAGCTGCTTTTACCATATTACTATAATCCTTAGGAAAAGCATTTGCAATTACAGAGATAATTCCATCTCCTCCACTTGCTATAATTGGTAAATTAAGAATATCATCGCCAGAAATCACTAAAAACCCTTCAGGTTTATTTTTGATGATTTTCATTGAGTTAAAAATTACACCAGAAGCTTCCTTTACTCCAATAACATTTTTACAATCATTAGCCAAACGTAAAACCGTTTCTGCTTCCATGTGGGAGCCTGTTCGAGCTGGCACATTGTAAAGAATAAGTGGCAAAGGACAAATTTCAGCTATTGACTTATAGTGCTGGTAAATACCTTCCTGACTTGGTTTATTATAAAATGGACTTACAGATAAAATAGCATCTACACCTGTAAAATCATACGTATGAAAACAGTCTAAAATATCTTGAGTGTTGTTACCCCCTATACCAAAAACCAATGGCACTCTACCATTGTTTACTTTTATTACAAAAGCTAAAACATCCAATTTCTCTTGTCTACTTAGTGTTACTGATTCTCCAGTAGTTCCATTAACCACTAAATAATCAATTCCTCCCGAAATTAAATGTTCAACAAGTCTCTCAAGACCTTCAAAATCAACACTTCTGTTTTCTTTAAAAGGAGTTACAATAGCTACTCCTGTTCCTTTAAATTTGCTCATTAATAATTTTTTAACAAAGTTTGTTAAAATTTTTTAAATGTTGTTGAAATATTAAAATTAATTTTTCAACATTATTTTCTTTGTAAAAGTACTTTTTTCTAAAACCAATTGTAAAAAATAAACCCCTTCTGACAAGCCTTTTAAATTCAACTTTACAACACTATCGTGAGGCTTAATTGTTTGGATATTTTTTCCAGTTACATCAAGCAAATTTAACTTAAAAATTGGTTCGTTATTAGATGAAATAATGTTTAGAGTACTTGTGGTTGGATTAGGATAAATACTAATCTCTATTTCATTTTCAAAATCATGATTACCTACCGTTAATAACGTAATGGTATCAGAATAATTAACACACGAAAAAGAATCTGTAACCGTTAAAAAATAATCACCATTGTTTTGAGCTATTAGTATGGTATCACTTTCTCCTGACAACACTGATGTATTGTAATACCATTGCAAATCTAAAGTTGATGAATACAATAAAGTATCATTACCTAAAACAGTTAAGGTAGGTTTTTGCGGTAGAGCATGCCATGTAGTTTGTAAAGTATCACTAAACGATTTACAACCACTATTATTAGTAACAACTACATAAACAACTTCTGTACTATCTATTGTTATGGTTGAATTGGTATCATTGTTAAACCATACATAACTTGAATAACTACCCGGATTTAAATCAACTGAATCGCCATCACAAATATTAACATCTGCACCTAAGCTAACCGAGTAATTTGAATGATTAAGTACATCAAAAGCATTAACTTTTCCATAACCAAATCCTATATTTGGAACAGTTCCTGTATAAACATCCTGTTTGGCAGTATTTTGTATGGCATTTTTAATTTCAACCATTGTTGCCGTTGGACATTTTTCCAAGTATAAAGCAGCAACACCTGCAATTACAGGTGATGCCATAGATGTTCCTCCATTGATACGATGTTTACCTCCAAAAGCGATTTTTTGTTGATTTGGCGGATTAGCAACACTTAAATCTACTATCGCTTGCGAAACAGGACCAATGGTATTATCTCCTGTTGCTGCTACATCTGGTTTTAATAATCCCCTGCGTGTTGGTCCCCAACTACTAGAAATGGCTTTTTCTCCAGGTACCTGACCAGTATAACGAACTATCGAGTCAATATCTAAATATGATGCCCTATTATTGAAGTTTGCAACCGTTAAAATAGATGATAAATTTTGAAAACTACTAACCATAGTTTTTGCAGAATCTGGTCGTTCGTAAAAAGCAATTTGGGGCAGAACGGCAACTGATGGCAACCCTGAATTCACCATGTTCGATACTCCCAACCAAGATGCTGACCAAATATCCAATTTACCACTTCCTGTGGTCATAAAACTAAAGTTATAGGTATTAGAATCGGGTTCTTGTAAATGAACTGCCAAATTGTATTTATCTCCTTGTAACTCTCCATAAGTATCTACGATAGCTATTCTATTTCCATTGTTGTATATCGTATCTGTAAAACTGCCAAGTCTATTCTGAATGTTGACAAATGGTGTGTTCCCTCTCAACTCAAAACTACCAGAAGGTAAGTTTGCTCCTATTGAAAAATCAACATTATTCAAATCAGCTGTATCTGCCCATGCCTCAAAATAAACTGCTCCATAACCAAAAGCTGATGAAGGATTGTATTTGAACCAAGTAAAGGTAGTATCTGAGGTTATTTGGTGTTCAACATGCCAATTAATATGTCCGGCATTACCTGCGGCACAAACAAAAGCTCTTCCTGGTTTATAATTAACAATACTATCAATTAAAAGTGAAGCAGCATCAGTACCATCATGCGAACCCCAATAATCGCCCATACTTACATTAATTACACAAGGCATATTGTAACTATCGGCTACATCATAAATAAACTTAACAGCATCTACTACTGTCGATAACCAATTACTAATATTTTGGTTACTTGAAACAGAAACAATATAAGATTCTGGTGCTACTCCTTTATAATTGTTCACTGCCAATCCATTCCCAGCAGCAATTCCTGCCACATGAGTACCATGATTGGTCCCTCCATGATCTAAATGAGTACAAGTACCTCCATTTATCGCCACCGAATCCCAAACCTGCCCATATCCAAAAGCACTAGAGCCATTGTCAGCTAAGTATTGATCCCAAATAGCTAGAATCCGTGTATTTCCCAAAGTATCTTTAAAATCTAAATGGGCAAAATCTATTCCTGTATCAATAAAACCCATTACAACTCCTTTACCAGTATACGGTTGAAACAATGGTGAAGCGCCTTGATGAATTGGAATAACATTGTTATGAATAAGCATCGTATCGCTAAGAATCGTAGGCTTCGAAAAACTATATTCAATTGACTGAACAAACTGGTTAGCTGAAAAAGAATAAATTGTTGAAGATGGCAACTCTACCTGAACAATATTTCCAGCACTTAATTTTACTTTACCCCCAAGTTCCAGAACAGCTTGTTTTATTAAATCAACTTCTCCCCTAACAAACAATGCAATTTGTTCATTACCTTTTGATTGTTGAATAGTGTTTCTTAACTGAAAGTTAACCTTGGATTGCTGGGCAAACAAGCCACTTGTAAAAATCAACGTTAATATGAATAATGTTTTTTTCATGCTCAACTAATGTTCCATAAAGTTAACTAAATAAGTACTCAAATTTCTAAAAAGAAGTAATTTCGTTTTCAACACATTAAATAGCATTGTTATGAAAAAAATTGTTGGAGTATTATTTGTCGCATTTTTAATTGCTTGTGGTTGTGATAAAAAAGTAGAAACTACTGTTGATCAAAATCAATTGTTTGATACTTATAAAGAAAGTTTTATCAATCAGTTGTGGGAAAATTCTCCAGGTTGGGCAATGTGGGTAGGCTACCATAAATACGACCATATTTTAACTATTCCTAACGAAGAAACCCGTAAAAAAGAACTTGCTTTTGCTAAAAACCATTTAGACTCCTTGAGTAAATTTTCTGTTGATGGTTTATCAGATAATAACAAAACCGATTTTTATTTGATGGAGAATTTGTTAAAAGGAAACATTTGGACCATTAACGAATTAAAATCATACGAATGGGACCCTTCAAATTATAATGTTTCTGGTGGATTTTCTAATATATTAACTACCGATTTTGAAAACCTTGATACTCGTTTAGATATTTTCTACCAACGTATGGAAAACATTCCTGCTTATTTTGAAGCAGCAAAACAAAACATTAAAAACCCCACATTAGAACACACACAATTGGCAATTGACCAAAATCTTGGTGGTTTATCCGTTTTTGAAACCGAATTGGAAAACGCTTTAGAAAAGTCGACCATTAACGAAAACACCAAAACTGAAATTTACAAAAGAGCCGACAAAGCCACTGCTGCTATTAAAAGCTATGCTGATTGGTTGAAAAACTTAAAGAACGAAACACCTCGTAGTTTTAGGTTAGGAAAAGAACTGTATGCCAAAAAATTTGAATTCGATATTCAATCGAGCAATACGGTTGAAGAAGTTTATCAAAAAGCATTAAAAAGCAAAGCCGAATTACATGTTAAAATGGCTCAAATCACGCATCAAATTTGGAACAACTATTTTAAACAAGCTATCCCTAATGATACTTTACTGGCTGTGAGAATGATGATTGACCATTTATCTGCTAAACATGTTCAACCCGATTCTTTCCAAACTGCCATTGAACAACAAATACCTGTTTTAGTGGAGTTTATTAAAGATAAAGACTTGATTTATATCGACCCAACAAAACCTTTGGTAGTTAGAAAAGAACCTGCATACATGGCTGGTGTTGCTGGAGCTTCCATTTCATCGCCTGGTCCTTACGAAAAAAATGCAAACACCTATTACAATGTGGGTAGTTTAGAGGGTTGGTCGAAAGAGCAATCAGAAAGTTATTTGAGGGAATACAATCATTACATTTTACAAATTTTAAATATTCACGAAGCCATTCCTGGACATTACACACAATTGGTTTACAGCAATCAATCGCCAAGTTTAATAAAAGCAATTTTAGGTAACGGCACCATGATTGAAGGTTGGGCGGTTTATACCGAATTGATGATGTTAGAAAATGGTTACGGCAACAACGAGCCAGAAATGTGGTTGATGTATTACAAATGGAATTTAAGAACTGTTTGCAACACCATTTTAGATTACAGTGTTCATACTCAAAACTTCTCAAAAGAAGATGCTTTAGATTTATTGGTTAACCAAGCATTTCAACAACAAGCAGAAGCTGAAGGAAAATGGAAAAGAGTTACTTTAACTCAAGTACAATTGTGTAGCTACTTTACTGGATTTAAAGAAATTTACGAATTTAGAGAAGAATATAAAACACTTGTTGGGAAAGACTTTAACTTGAAAAAGTTCCACGAAAAATTCTTGAGTTATGGCTCTGCTCCTGTAAAAAATATTCGTGAAATGATGTTGGCTGAACTTAAAAAATAACCTATTTTTTACTTGCTACTTCTAACTTTAACGAGCTACTTGTGATGTTCTTGTAATGGTGATAACGCTCCATTATTTCATTGGCATAATCGTAAGCTACAAAACCCTTACAATATCCACTTTTTACAACTGGATCTTTGTAGTATTTTGGTTTAGACTTGTTTAGAAGGAAAAAACTAACATCTTTCCACAAAAAAGGATTCTTCTTGTATTTTTCAGCCAAATTCTTAGCATCAATAACATGTCCTGGACCAGCATTGTAACTAGCCAAAATAAAAGGAATACGCTCTAAAGTGTCACTGATGTGTTCTTTCCAAATATCATTTAAACGCTTTATGTATTTAACCCCTGCTTTAATATTTTGCTCAGGACCAGATGAAGCATCAACTCCAAAACGAGCACCTGTTTCGGGCATAAATTGCATTAAACCAAAGGAACCACCCCATCCTAATGCATCATTATTAAAATGCGATTCCTGATAAATTAAGGCAGCCAACAACTCCCAGTCCCATCCAATTTCTGGAGCATATTTTTTTATTAAATCGTCGTATGGAGAAATTTGACCGGATAACAACGTAAAATACTTGTGCTTTGTTCTTCCACTAACTAAATGTTGATTTTTAAAATACTTATTGTACAACGATTTAAATTTTCTGGTTTTTTGAAATTCTGCCAACCAACTGTTCATCGACTTTAATAAACTATCCGAATTATTTCTAACTGCCCAAGCAATATCTTGATGGTCTTTTATTACTAACTCCGCATCAATATTTGGATAATACCATTGATTAACCATGGCAATATTTTTATCGGCAATGGTAAACTCAATTTCTTTGTTTGCAACTTGTTCAATCAATTCTTCCGATGTTAGTGTACCTGGAACCAATTCAATATGAATTTTTTGTTTAATGTCTTTCGATACTTTTTTTAACTCCTTATAAAACGACGAATTTTCTCTTACCACAATGGTTTTACCTCCCAATTCCATCACAGAACGTAAAAGAGAATCCTCCATTTGTTTCTTTTTCATTTTTTTCCAATTATCTGGCTTGCGCTGAATCAACACTTGTTTGGTAATTAATATGGGATGAGTAAAACTTACTTGTTCCAAACGTTCTTCGGTAACTGTTAAGTTCGCCGCAACCACATCAGCATCTCCTTTGTTTAATTGAATAAAAACACTATCAATGCTTTGAATAGGAACAACCTTTAGATTTACCCCAATTTTATCTGAATACATTCTTAACAACTCATATTCAAAACCTTGAGGCACTCCTTTATATATAAAATAACTGGTAGAGCCGTAATTGATTAATGCCGTTAATGTTCCTTCTTGTTGGATGGTATCAAAATCACGATAAATGGGTTCCATTTTTTCAACACCACTATCACAACTGCTAAAAAATATAGCAATTGAAATAATAGTGATGTATGAAATTGATTTTAACATTCGGAATTTGTTTAATAACAGTATTTTTGTGTTCGGAAAAAAGGGTCAGAAAATCAATTCTAACTCTTTTTACGGTTTAAACATCCATTTGGTTATTTAATGTTAAACAAAAACAAATACTTTCTACTCCTCTTTATTTTAATGGCGAACTTTTTATTGGGCGCAAACTTAACCAAAGGTTTTGAAGCTTTATCAATACACGATTATTTTAAAGCCAAAAAAATATTTGAGAAAGGATTAAAAAAACAAACACCAGCATCCGCTTATGGTTTGAGTATAATTTATAGCCTTAACAATAACCCTTTTTACAACTTGGATTCGGCTCTTTTTTACATCAACAAAAGCGAAGAATCATTCAACCTTTTACCAGATAAAAAGAGAAATAAACTAGTTACTTACAAAGTTGATTCGTTATCCATTTATACGCAACACCAATCGATTGACGAAAAAGCTTTTATTGTTGCCAATAAAATAAACACCGTTGAATCATACAGCTACTTTATTTCAAAAAATTTAGGTGCAGTTCAACTTGACGATGCTGTTTCTTTACGTAATCAATTGGCTTTCAATCATGCCGAACAAATAAACCTTTCTTCTGCCTATTTAGATTTTATGACTACCTACCCCGATGCTGATGAATTTGCAGAAGCAAAGAAGAGGTATGAAAAACGTTTGTTTGAAGAATATACTGAAATCAATACACTTGATAACAACCTTAAATTTATTAACGAACACCCCACAAACCCCTATGTAAATCAAGCACACCAAAACATTTATGATATTTCTACCCACAACAAAACCATTGTTGCTTTTCATAATTTCATTAAAACTTTTCCAGAAAACCCTTTGGTATCAACAGCTTGGAGAATGTTATACAACCTTTCTACATTGGTTCATACGCCCGAAAACATTCAAAAATTTGTTGATGATTATCCCGACTACCCTTTTAAAAATGAGTTAAAAGAAGACTTTTTATTGGCAAACACCAATTTTTATCCGTTTCAAAAAGAAGGCTTATGGGGCTTTATCGATGATAGCTTACAAGTTGTAATTCCTTCCATTTACCAATGGGTAAGCAATTTCCACGAAGGCGTTGCTGTAGTGAGTCAAAACAACAAATTTGGGTACATCAATAAAGCTGGACAATTGGTTATTCCTTTTATGTACGACGAAGCCGATGTTTTTAAAAATGGCATGGCTGTAGTTGCTAAAGAAGAAAAATATGGCATCATCAATAGAGTTGGCGAAGAATTAGTTCCTACCATTTACGATGAAATTGGTGATGTAAAAAACCAACTCATTGCTGTTGAATTGGATGAAAAATTTGGTTTTATCGACCGATTAGGCAATTTAAAAGTAGGATTGGATTTTGATGCCGTTGGCGATTTCCAAAATGGTATTGCCTATGTAAAAAAGGATGATTTGTTTGGAATTATTGATACCAACTTGTACTACATTGTTAAGCCAAAATACGATTGGGTTGATTTATCCGATAGTAAATTCATCAGGGTAACCCAAAACGATTTGTACGGAATAATCAATGCTAAAGGAGATTCTATTTTGCCAACTGTTTACGACCACATTTCTGAACTAAAAAACGGAAGAGCTTTGGTGGTAAAAGATGATTTGTATGGTTACATTAATAGTATCGGAAAAACTGTTATTCCAATAAACCTTGAAGCAACAGAAGGTGTTATTAGTTGGGGATTGTTTAACGAGAAAGGATATGCTCGAGTTTTATCGAAAGGTAAAATTGGCTTAATCGATAGTTTAGGGCAAAAGTTTTTACCTGCTCTTTTTGAGGATGTTAGCAGCATCTCTAAAAACCTAATCGCTGTAAAACAAAAAGGAAAATGGGGTTATTGCGATTACCAAGCTAAATTAAAAATCCCTTACAACTTTCAGGAAACCAACGAATTTGTTAATGGTTTAGCTATAGTAAAAGCAAATGGTTTTTATGGTGTAATTGATGAAAAAGGAAATTTTGTTATTCCTGCAACTTACCAAGACTTAAACAGATTGACTATAACATTATTTACAGCTAAACAAAACGACTTGGTGGGTATTATTAATACTAAAAATGAAGTTGTGGAACCATTTAATTATTCGAAAATTGAGTTTACTGAAAACAACAAATTAATTCGATTGATTAGTGACGATGCTATTATTTATAAAAAGAGATAAAATTAATTCTAAACACCTTAACAGTTAAACTCAATCTATTTTGAGAAAGAAAAGGAACCCAATAAAACTTACTATATACCTTATAATAGGAACGCTGGTTTTTTGGACAATGTTAACTTTATGGGCACAATATAGTGGATATCAAGAATCTGAAACAATTGGAGATGTAGCCTCAAAAAAGAAAGCATTAATCGTTTATAATCCCGATCCTATTTATGATTTAGACAAACAAATTTGTAGGAGCTTTGCTATTGGGCTGAGTTCTTGTGATTATAAATCTACGATTATTACTGCGCAATATAAATTAGAGGATAAAGACAATTATGATCTCTACGTTTTTTGTGCCAATACTTATAATTGGGCTCCAGATTGGTTGGTAGTTAATTTTATTGAAAACTACGACAACCTAATCAATAAAAATGTTGTAGCCATTACGATTGGTTCTGGTTCAACTATTCAAGCTCAAAAGAAACTTGAAAACATCATTAAATCTAAAAGCGCAAACCTAGTTGATTCAAAATCATTCTGGTTAATGAGACCGAACGATGATGAAAGAACAGAAGAAAACAACATTGATGTAGCTAATGATTTAGCTTTAAAATTTGGAGTTACTATTGGTAAAAGGTTGTAATTCTAGAATTATTTTTATTTAACAAATTCCTTCAATTTTAATCAAAAATTAAGCGTGCTAAATTTTCAATACCAAACTCTTCTTCCTAATTTTGCAAAACCTTAAAAACTCAAATAAATTGAGATTTTTAATCGATAAAAAAGTAAAATTTCAAGATGAACAAAAAAATCACCAAACTTTTAGTCGCCAATAGAGGCGAAATTGCCATCAGAATTTTTAGAGCAGCAACCGAATTACACATTAGAACGGTAGCAGTGTACACTTTTGAAGACCGTTATTCGTTGCACCGATACAAGGCTGACGAATCGTATCAAATTGGCAAAAACGACGACCCTCTAAAACCTTATTTGGACATCGAAGAAATTTTGAACGTGGCTAAACGTGTTGGTGCCAATGCCATTCATCCGGGTTATGGATTTTTATCGGAAAACGTACATTTTGCTCGTCGTTGTAGAGAAGAAGGCATTAAATTTATTGGTCCAGAGCCAGAAGTTATGGAACAGTTGGGCGATAAAATTGCTGCTAAAAACATTGCCAGAAAAGCCAATGTACCTGTAATTGAAGGAAGTCAAATTGATTTATCGGACGACAACAAAGCCTTTGAAGAAGCACAACGTATTGGTTACCCGATTATGATAAAAGCTGCATCTGGCGGTGGTGGTCGTGGTATGCGTGTGGTTTGGAACGATGAACAATTAAAAAAATCGTACAACGAAGCAAAAAATGAAGCAGGAAAAGCCTTTGGTGATGACACCATTTTTATCGAAAAGTTTATCGATAACCCCAAACACATTGAAATACAAATCATGGCCGATGAATACGGCAACATGGTTCATTTGTTTGAAAGAGATTGTTCGGTTCAACGTCGTTTCCAAAAAGTAGTAGAAGTAGCTCCTTGCCAGAATTTATCGGCAGAAGCCAAGAAAAAGATTTACCAATACGCCATAAACATTTGTAAATCGGTAAACTACAACAATGTAGGTACCGTTGAGTTTTTAGTTGACCCACAAGAAAACATTTATTTTATTGAGGTAAACCCTCGAATACAAGTAGAGCACACCATTACCGAAGAAATTACAGGTATTGACATTGTACGTTCTCAAATACAAATTGCAAGAGGCTACCAATTATCCGACCCACAAATTTTCTTGAAAAGCCAAGACGATGTAAAATGCAACGGTTACGCTATACAATGTAGAATTACCACCGAAGACCCCGAAAATGGTTTTACACCCGATTACGGAACCATTGTAGCCCAACGAACGGCTGCTGGTTACGGCATTCGTTTAGATGCCGGTAGTTTGTACACTGGTTCTAAAATCTCTCCGTTTTTCGATTCCATGTTGGTGAAAATTTCGGCATCGGGACGAACCTTAAAAGGAACGTGCCAAAGATTGGAAAGAGCCTTAAAAGAATTTAGAATTAGAGGTGTTAAAACCAACATTGCGTTTTTAGAAAATGTAATTACCCACCCCGAATTTCAAGAGGGAAACATTACGGTTAAGTTTATCGAAAACCACCCTGAATTATTCCATTTTAGAAGAAAATTAGACCGTGCTACCAAGAGCTTAAAATACTTGGGCGAAGTAATTGTAAACGGAAACCCTGATGTAAAATACGTTGACCCCAACAAAATTTTTGTTGAACCTGTAATTCCTGAATTCGACAAGTATGCTCCTTATCCGAAAGGAACAAAAGACATGCTGACCGAAATGGGAAGAGATAAATTTATTGATTGGGTAAAAACCAACAAAAGCATAAAATATACCGATACTACTTTTAGAGATGCTCACCAATCGCTGTTGGCTACACGTGTTAGAACCAACGACATGATGAAAGTTGCCGAAGGTTTTGCCAAAAGTTTCCCCGAACTGTTTTCGATGGAAATGTGGGGCGGAGCAACATTTGATGTGAGCATGCGATTTTTACACGAATGCCCTTGGAAACGATTAAAAATGTTGCGTGAAGCCATGCCAAATGTGTTAACTCAAATGTTAATTCGCAGTTCTAATGCGGTTGGTTATACTGCTTACCCTGATAATTTGGTAGAACGTTTTATTGAAGAATCGTGGAAAAATGGTTTGGACGTGTTCAGGATTTTTGACTCGTTAAACTGGTACGATTCTATGGAAACCAGCATTAAAGCCGTTAACGAGCGTACCGAAGGTATTGCCGAAGCGTGTATTTGTTACACAGGCGATATTTTAGACCCTGACCAACACAAATACACCTTACAGTATTATGTAGATTTTGCTAAACGATTGGAAGATGCTGGAGCACATATTTTAGGCATAAAAGACATGGCTGGTTTGCTAAAACCGTACTCGGCAAGTGTGTTGATTAAAGAATTGAAAAAATCGATTGATATTCCTGTGCATTTACACACGCACGATACTTCTGGCTTACAAGTGGCTACCTATTTACAAGCCGTTGAAGCCGATGTAGATATTATTGATGTTGCATTGAGTTCGATGAGTGGTTTAACCTCGCAACCCAACTTTAACTCTACGGTTGCCATGTTCCAAAACCACCCAAGAGCCGAAAAAATTAACTTGCAAAAGTTAAACGAATACTCCAACTATTGGGAAAACGTAAGAGAATACTACTACCCTTTCGAATCGGGATTAAAAGCTACTACGGCTCAAATTTTCGACCACGAAATACCGGGCGGACAATACTCCAACTTACGCCCACAAGCTAGAGGTTTAGGTTTAGAAGATAAGTTTGAAACCATTAAAGACAATTACAAAGTGGTGAACAAAATGTTTGGCGACATTGTAAAAGTAACTCCTTCATCAAAAGTGGTGGGCGACATGGCGTTGTTTATGACCTCTAACAACCTTACCGAACAAGATGTAATGGAAAAAGGCGAAACTTTGTCGTTTCCCGAATCGGTAATTAATTTTATGAAAGGCGATTTGGGACAACCAACAGGCGGTTTCCCAAGCAAATTGCAACAGATTATACTTAAAAACATTAAACCGTATACCGATTTACCCAACGCTCACCTCGCTCCTATCGATTTTGACAAGGAGTTTGCAGCGTTCCAGTTAAAGTTTGATAAACATTGTGATTTTCTTGATTTCTTGTCGTACAAATTTTACCCAAAAGTGTTTGAAGATTACTACAACCACCACAAAGAATACGGTAATGTTTCGTACATACCAACCAAGGCGTTCTTTTACGGATTAAAAAACCAAGAAGAAATTAGCATAGAGTTTGAGCCGGGAAAAACCGTTGTGGTAGAATATTTATACACCTCAAAACCTGATGCCGAAGCCATACGTACCGTATTTTTTAACTTAAACGGACAAACACGAGCGGTAAAAGTAAAAGACAACAAGGTAACCTCTACAAAAGTAATGCACCAAAAAGCGAGTAGCGACAAAGAAATTGGAGCTCCGCTACAAGGTAAATTGGTGCAAATAAATGTTGCCGTTGGCGATACCGTAGAAAAAGACAAACCTTTGTTTGCTTTAGAAGCCATGAAAATGGAATCGACCGTTACTGCACCATTTAAAGGCACCGTTAAAAAAATACACCTTACCGAAGGCACCATGATAGAACAAAACGATTTGGTGGTAGAGTTTGAATAGGTTTTTGGTTAGATAAATTAACAAATTATTACTCATAAAACCAATCATGTGAAAATTGTTACTTGGAATTGTAATGGTGCACTAAGAAAGAAGTTTAGCAGACTAACTGAGCTTAGAGCAGATATTTATATAGTTCAAGAATGTGAAGATCCAAGTCAGTCAAAAGACAAACATTATCAAGATTGGGCTTCAAATTATTTTTGGAAAGGTGACTCTAAAAATAAAGGTGTAGCAATATTCGCAAAAGATAATATAAAGCTTGAATGTTTGGAATGGGATAGTGAATATAAGAATCACTATGTCAAACACTTTTTACCATGTAGAATTAATAATGAATTTAATTTGCTTGGTGTATGGACCCATCAAAATAACTCCCCAAATTTTGGTTACATAGGTCAATTTTGGAAATATATGGAAGTAAACAAGGCAAAATTTGACAACATGATTATTGCTGGAGATTTCAATAGCAATACTATTTGGGATCAATGGGATAGATGGTGGAATCATTCTGATGTAGTCAACAATCTAAAAAAACAAAAAATATTAAGTGTCTACCATAAGTTTAATAATGAAGAGCAAGGTAAAGAACTTCAACCAACTTTTTACCTACAACGCAAATCAGAAAAGCCCTATCATATTGATTTTATATTTTGTAGTGAACCAATTTTAAAACAGGTTACAAATTTTGAGATTGGTGAATTTGATAAATGGATTGAAATCAGTGACCACCTCCCTCTCTTAATGGAAATTTAGACGTTATCCAAACTGATCCAAGTTTAACGAAGTATAACTCTTCCTGTTAATTTTTGTTATCACACAACATAAACATATATCCCAGTTTTGTAGAGACGGATGATTATCCGTCTCCATAACGAAACCAATAAGCACATAACCCCATAATACAGCAGCAAAATAAAAACAATTACTTGTTTAATAATACAAATAGACGGACAATCGTCCGTCTCTACGGAAAAAAATCATTAAACCAAAAACCCAATGCTGGTTAAAATTTAACGAAGTGTAACTCGTTCCTAAGAATTTTGTCATCTCAAAATTAAATTATAATCCAATTTTGTAGATTAGAGACGGACGATTGTACGTCTCCATAACAAACCCAAAATACCGCTAATTATTCTTTTTTAGACGGATAATCATCCGTCTCTACGGGTGAAAAAAAAACATTAAACAACAACTATTTAATGATAATAACTATTTATTTATTGTTTATCAATAAATATATTTTATATTTGTGGCATAATTTAAACTTTAATGTTATGTCAAAAACAAACAACTTCGTATTTACAGTAATTCAAATTGTTGCTTGGATCATCTTTGTGGGCTTATGTATAGAAGCCGGAGCCATGTTAGTTAACTTTGTTTTCAGTTTGTTCAATCCTGAGTTTGTGCACAAGCTGTATCAAAAATTAGATTTAAGCGAAATGTATAATCGTAGCAAATGGGCTTTTTATAGTACGTATAGTTTTATCTTAATCATTGCTTTGTTAAAAGCGGTATTGTTTTATGTGGTTATTAAACTGGTAACTAAAATCAACTTATCAAAACCGTTCAGTAGTTTTGTTGCTAATCAAATCTCACAAATAAGTTACTACACGTTTTCTATTGGTTTATTAAGTATTATTGCTCTGCAAACCACCAAAAACTTGCAACACCATGGTTACGAAATAGACCAAGTAAGCGAGTATTGGGCAGATGGTGAAGCATTTATTTTAATGGCGGCAATTGTTTATGTTATTGCAACCATTTTCAAAAAAGGAGTTGAACTCCAAAACGAAAACGATTTAACTGTTTAAGCCATGGCAATTGTAGTAAACCTCGATGTAATGATGGCGAAACGGAAAATTTCGCTCAACGAACTTTCCGAAAAAGTGGAGTTAACCTTGTCTAACCTGTCTATTTTAAAAACTGGAAAGGCAAAAGCCATCCGTTTTAGCACCTTAGAAGCCATTTGCAAAGCCTTAGATTGTCAGCCTGCCGATATTTTAGAGTATGTCGATGATACAGAAAGTTAAGAGAAAACCGTATTATTTTATCAACGCCAAATAGTGTTTGATTTGAGTTACCAAATACTTGGTATTTTGGTTTTCGCCAATGTTAATAGTTAAATCAAAATCATCATCGCGGTATGCACCTGTTGCTCCTACTTTAAATGTAGCATTAGAAAGCGAGGCAATGTATTCCAACGGAAAATCGTTGTTTAAGTTTAAATCTATCAATAAATGGTAAGGTTTTTCAATAAAATTTTTCACATCGGTGCTTCGTGGTATAAAGCTCTTGTTTAGTTTTCGGTTATCGAAATAGGCATAACTAATGTGAGGCTTGAAAATGTCGCCCATCTCTTTTAAATTTACATAACCAAGCGCCAACACCTCTTTGTTTTGTTGTTTTAAATCAATCACCAGGTTCTTCACCACATCGCACTCTTCTTTTTGGGTCGCATTGTATAAAATACCCACCGTTTTAGCAGTTTCTAAATTGCACGAAATGGTTTTACGGTTTAGCTTTTTCTTTTCTTTAGCTAAATTAAACCTGCCTACTTTTAGTTGTATTTTCTTTATTGGGCTCAACTTATTTAATGTCTAATTGTTCAACAATTCTTCTGCCTAACTTCTGGTTCAATCGGGTAATAATTTCTTCTTTTTTAAAACTCAACTCTTGCTTTAATGCAGCCGAATCGAGTTTTACGTACAACACCTTGTTTTTAAAATTAATGCTTTTAGTGTGTTTGCAATACATTTTACCCACCAACTCCTCGTATGCTGCCACCAAATCCATTTCGTCCAATTGGTCCTGATAACCATAGGCACGCAACAGCTTGTCAATAAATGGTTTTAAGGGTTGGTCAGACATGTAGGGCTTCTCCTTTTTGTATTTTGTACGCTTTAAAAGTAATCTTTTCTTGTGTTAAAATTTCAGGTATTCGGGTTAAACTGGTGTCGGTTATAAATATTTGTCCAAAGTTACCATTCCCAACAATATTTAAGAGTTGTTTCATGCGGTTTTCGTCGAGTTTATCAAAAATATCGTCGAGCAAAAAAATTACTTTTTTGTTACTAATGTTTTTAATCAATTCGGCTTGAGCCAATTTTAAAGCCAACAAATAGGTTTTTTGTTGCCCTTGCGAACCAAACTTTTTTAAAGGTAAATCGCCAATTACAAATTCCAAATCGTCTTTGTGAATGCCAAAATTGGTATAATGGTTGGCACGGTCTTTATCCAAGTTGTTTGTCAACAAGGTATCAAAAGGCTCTTCGTTTAATTGCGACACATAATTTAAGCTCACCAACTCAAAATTATTACTCAATGTGGTGTAATACTTTTGGAAAATAGGGATAAAATCTTCCACAAATTTTTTGCGCGATTCGTAAATGGCTTGTCCGTATTTTACCAACTGCTCGTTCCAAACCTCTAGCGAATCTTTATCAAAATTTCGGTTTAACCAAAACGATTTTAATAACAAGTTTCGGTGATTCAAAGCTTTGTTGTACAACAATAAATTACTTAAATATTGATTGTCGTATTGAGCAACAATTCCATCAATAAACTTACGACGCACATCGCTTCCTTCAATAATCAACAAAATATCAATGGGCGAAATCATCACCAAAGGAATTTTACCAATGTGGTCAGCCAATCTATCGTATTGTTTTTTGTTGTGTTTTACTGTTTTTTTCTGACCGCGTTTTAAGCCGCAATACACTTTTTCTTCCTTGTTGTTTTGCAAGTATTTGCCTTCCAACACAAAAAAAGGTTCTTCGTGTTTAATGTTTTGACTATCAATGGGATTGAAATAACTTTTGCAAAACGAGAGGTAATATATAGCATCCAAGATATTGGTTTTACCCTCGCCATTGTTACCCAAAAAACAATTTACGTACTCCGAAAAATCAACATTAAGTTCGGTGCAATTTTTAAAATTTAGTACAGAAAGCTGTTTCAATAACATCATACAAAGGTATTAAGAAGAATTAATATTACATCAAGGTTTTACCACTCAATTTACAGCAAAAATTAATTAGCAAACACCTTATAAAATAAGCGATACAACTTAGTTGCTAAAATTATTGTTGGATAAGAAAAAAAAACTATTTTTGCAATCTTATAATATTTTTAAGAAAATGAGCAAGAAAAATCAAGACGAGAATAGCGAAGTAATTGTTGACGTTCAAGAAGTTTATAGTAAAACCGAACATTTTATTGATAACAACAAAAAAACACTTTCGATAGTAGTTGGTGCTATTGTAGTTGTTATAGGTATTTACTTTGCATATACCAAAATGTATATTGCTCCAATGGAAATTGAAGCTCAATCGTCGATGTTTATGGCTGAAAAGTATTTCGAAAAAGATTCGTTAGACAAAGCCATTAATGGTGATGGAATTAACGATGGTTTTGTTGATATTATCGAAAACTATGGCGGAACAAAATCTGCTAACTTGGCTCACTATTATTTAGGTATCTGTTACTTAAAAACAGGCTTATACGAAGAAGCTATTGATGAATTATCTAGCTTTAGCTCTAACGATATTATGATTAGCTCAATAGCTCTAGGCGCAATTGGCGATGCACATATGGAATTAGGCAACCTTGACGACGCAATTAAGTATTACGAAAAAGCAGCAAACAACAACGAAAATGAGTTAACTACTCCAATGTATTTGTTTAAAGCCGGTATTGTTTACGAAGAGCAAGGTGATTTTAATAAAGCTTTTGATAATTACACGACAATTAAAAACGATTACGCTGAATCTAGCGAAGGCAGAACTATTGAAAAATATTTAGCTAGAGCAGAAGCTTACAAGAAGTAATTAAAAAATTTCGAGTTTAAATATCTCATTATTTAACTATCGAATTATCTAATTAAATAATGGCTACAGCAAACAAAAATTTATCGGATTACGATGTAAATAGCATTCCAAATGCTAAAAAGATGCGTTTTGCTATAGTTGTTGCAGAATGGAACATCAACATAACCTCTAACCTTTTAAAAGGTGCTTACGATACGTTAATTAAACACGGAGCACAAAAGAAAAACATTAACGTTAAATATGTTCCAGGTAGTTTTGAGTTAGCAGTTGCTGCACAAACCATTTTAGAAAAAACCGAAGTTGATGCTGTTATTTGTTTAGGTAGTGTAATACAAGGCGATACCAAACATTTTGATTTTGTATGCCAAGCTACAGCATTAGGAATTAAAGACGTATCGTTAATGTACAATACCCCTGTAATTTTTGGTGTTTTAACCGACAACACCTTACAACAAGCCATTGACCGCTCTGGTGGAAAACATGGGAACAAAGGTGATGAAGCTGCCATTACTGCCATTAAAATGGTTCATTTCCAAAAAGAAATCTAGATTTTTTTGACATTATGGGCTTTATCCGAAGCTTAAATATTAAAGGTGAATTTCTTCGTCTTTAGCATCAAAAAATTTGTATTCCAAGAAATTGTATGAAGATGAAGGCATAATTTCAATGCTACATTTAAACTTACCCTCCCACTCTTTTCGAAGCGATGAAAACAAGCCTTTACGCTTATTAATAAATGCCTCTAAAAATGGATGAACCGTAATGTTTAATTTTTTCACCTTCAATTGCTGTGCAATGTATCTGATGTTGTTCTCTATTTCATCCACCAACAACAAGGTCGATTGCACTTCTCCGCTACCACCACAACTCGGGCATTTTTCAGCCGTTTTTATTTCCATTTCTGGACGTACTCGCTGACGAGTAATTTGTACTAAACCAAATTTGCTTGGAGGCAAAATGTTGTGTTTAGCTCGGTCGTCTTTCATGAATTCCTTCATTTTTTCATACAAAAGGTGTCGGTTTTCCGATTCTTTCATATCAATAAAATCAACCACCACAATACCTCCCATATCACGCAAACGCAACTGACGAGCAATTTCTTCGGCTGCTTCAAGGTTTACTTCAAGTGCATTTTGTTCTTGCGAACTATCTTTTCTTTTTCCACGTTGCCCACTATTTACATCAATAACGTGCAAAGCTTCAGTGTGTTCTATAATTAAGTATATACCCGATTTTAAGGTTACATTACGTCCAAACAACGATTTTATTTGTCGTTCAACCCCAAAATTGTCGAATATGGGCATTTTGCCCGAATAGAATTTTACAATCTTTTCTTTATCAGGAGCAATGGTATGCAAGTAGGTTTTTAGCTCACCATAAAGTGTTTCGTCGTTAACATGAATATTATTAAAATCGCTATTTAATAAATCCCTTAACAGCGCTGATGTTCGGTCTAACTCACCCAATACTTTTTTAGGTGCATGACCATTTTTTAGTGCATTGTAACATATTTCCCAACGATTGGTTAAATCCAACATGTCGGCATGTAAATCTGCCACTTTTTTGTTTTTAGCTACCGTACGGACAATTACACCAAACCCTTTAGGTTTAATACTTTTTATTAATCGTATTAAACGATCGCGTTCATCAGCATCCTTAATTTTTTGAGAAACAGAAACTTTGTCGGCAAACGGAACCAACACCAAGTATCGACCAGCAATAGAAATTTCAGAACTTAATCGTGGACCTTTGGTAGAAATGGGTTCTTTAGCAATTTGAACCAATATCTGCTCGTTCGATTTTAATACTTTTTCAATTTTACCTGATTTTTCAATTTCGGGTTCAAACTTAAAATCTAAAGCAGAACTATTTAAAGCTCCACCAGTTACTCCTTTGGTATATTTTACAAACGAATGAAAATTTGGACCTAAATCTAAATAATGCAAAAAGGCATCCTTTTCGTACCCAACGTTTACGAAAGTAGCATTTAGCCCAGGCATAATTTTTTTTACCTTGGCCAAATATATGTCGCCTACCGAAAAATTATTATTGTTTTTCTCCTTGTGTAATTCAAGTAATTTTCCATCACGCAGAATGGCAATAACAACTTCCTTAGGTGAAGAATCGATGATTAGTTCAACACTCATTTGAAAGTATTTGTGTACTAAAACACGAATACCCTTTAAGAATACTTAAAAGGTTTCGAGATAATTTAAAAATATAATACGAATAGATTTTGGTAAGAATGTTACCTAAATGTATCAAAAGAAATTATTTTTTCTTTTTGTGTCTATTTTTTCTTAGTCTTTTTTTACGCTTGTGCGTAGCCATCTTATGTCTTTTTCTTTTTTTTCCGCTTGGCATATCTTCTTAATTTATATTATTATAATGTCGTAAATTCTATTATTTCGTTTTCACATTTTTCTTCACTTTTTCAGCAAAAGATTTAGCTGGTTTAAATGAAGGAATAAAGTGTTCTGGAATGATAATGGTTGTATTTTTAGAAATATTTCTACCTGTTTTTTGTGCTCTTTTCTTTACCACAAAACTTCCAAACCCTCTTAGATAAACATTTTTACCACCTTCTAGAGATTTTCTTACTTCTTTCATAAACTCTTCAACAGTTCTCTGAACAGCTAATTTTTCTATACCTGTCTTGTCTGAAATCTTCGTTACTATGTCTGCTTTTGTCATTTTTAAAATACTTTTAACTATTTAAATTTCAATTAATTATCTTTTTGAGGGCTGCAAATATACAAGTTTTAATTAATACTAAAAAAAACAATATCTAATTTTAGCCTAAAAACAGGATATTTTCGATAAGATTTAATGAATGATAGATTTTTCAAGGATTTTAATAGCTTGGTACAAGCAAAACAAACGTGATTTACCTTGGCGAAACACAAAAAATCCTTACCACATTTGGCTATCCGAAATTATTTTACAACAAACCCGCGTTGATCAAGGATTAAGCTACTATAATAAGTTTGTTGAAAACTACCCTACCGTTTGCGACTTAGCCAATGCAAACCAGGAAGACGTATTGAAACTCTGGCAAGGTTTAGGATATTATTCACGAGCAAGAAACCTACATGCTACAGCCATTACCATTAGGGATGAGTACAAGAATAAATTCCCTTCTACCTTTAAAGAAGTTCACTCTTTAAAAGGAATAGGTGATTATACTGCATCAGCCATCATGTCTTTTTCATATAATAAACCCTACCCTGTTATTGATGGAAATGTTTATCGTGTTTTATCTCGCATTTTTGGAATAGAAGATTTTATTGATTCCAACAAAGGAAAAAATGTGTTTAAAGCGCTTGCAGAAGAATTGATTGATAAAAAAAATCCTGCAACATATAACCAAGCTATCATGGAATTTGGAGCAATACAATGTAAACCCAAATTACCTTTGTGTGATGATTGTTGTTTTCAAAGTAAGTGTTTTGCTTTCGCCAACAAGAAAATAAACGAACTCCCTAGAAAAGAAAAACAAACCAAACAGCGAGATAGATTCTTTAATTACTTGGTTATCTCTGATGAAAATGAACTGATTTTAAAAAAAAGAACAGCAAAAGACATTTGGATTGGTCTATTCGATTTTCCATTAATTGAAACGGATTCTGCTGTAAATGATTTTAAAAAATTAATTACCACAGAACATCAATGGCTGCTTAATAACAAAAATATTGTATCAAAATCTGATGAATATATTCATCAATTAAGTCATCAAAAAATACATGCAACCTTTTGGAATATAAAAACTAAAAAACTACAAATTACAAATGCCGATTACAATTCAATATCAATAACCAATATAGAAGATTATCCTGTTCCAAAATTGATAGAAAATTATATAAAATCATTGCTACAAAATTTGTATTTTTGATTTTTGTTCCTGCCTACGCAGGAATATAGATTGAGAATAGTGAACTGATAATTATAAAAATGGCAGGAGTTAATAAGGTAATATTATTAGGAAATTTAGGTAAAGACCCTGAAATACGTTATTTAGAGGGCGGTACCGCTGTTGCTAATTTTACTTTGGCAACATCAGAAACTTACAAAGACCGAACATCTGGTGAGCGTAAATCTATTACTGAATGGCATAACGTAGTAGTTTGGAGAGGTTTAGCTGAAATAGCTGAGAAATACCTGAAGAAAGGAAGTCAAATTTATATTGAAGGAAAACTTCGTTCTCGCCAATGGCAAGACAAAGATGGCAACAACCGATACACAACTGAAATAGTTGCTGACACCATGCAAATGGTTGGTAAAAGAGATGATAATGCGAGTAACGAATCTACTCCTTCATCACCAGATATTGAAAACAACAATGAAGTTGATGATGATTTACCATTTTAGTTTAATAAAAGAAATTTAAATTGGACGACCCCTTTCTGTATTCAAGTATCTTATTAACTAATTTCGTTAATCCTTTTTCAATAGAAATTCTAGCGAATATTCTAATTATATTGGTATTGCTCGTTTTTTCGGCTATGGTTTCTGGCTCGGAAGTAGCACTGTTCTCATTAGCACCTGCAGATTTGGATAAAATAAAAGATGCTGAAGACAAAGGCTCTGCCAACATATCTATTATTTTAAATCAACCCAAGTATTTATTAGCAACCATTTTAATTGTAAACAATGCGGTAAACATTGCTATTATTATTTTAAGCACACTAACCTTACAACAGCAATTTAATTTTTCGGCTCTGCCTTATTGGTTAGATTTTGCTATTCAAGTTATAGGGATAACTTTTTTAATTTTATTGTTTGGTGAAATTGTACCAAAAGTTTATGCCACAAAAAATGCCTTAAAAATTGCTCTTTTAATGGCTTTACCTTTAAAATTACTCATCAAAGTATTTAAGCCTATTAGTTTTTTACTTATTTATTCAACCAATTTTTTCGATAAAAATATAAAACGAAAAACCCACGATATTTCTGTTGAAGAGCTATCTCATGCTATTGATTTAACCAACGACATCCATTCCAACCAACAAGAACATCAAATATTAAAAGGAATTGTAAAGTTTGGTGAAACGAGTGTAAAAGAAGTAATGACCGCTCGTGTTAATGTGGTTTCTATCGAAAAGGAGACCCCCTTTAATGATATTATAAAAACCATACTTGATAGTGGACATTCGAGAATACCAGTTTACGAAGATTCGTTTGATAAGATATTGGGTGTTTTATACATTAAAGACATTATTCCTCACATCAACAAAGATGACAACTTTGATTGGTTACCACTTTTAAGAAACCCATTTTTTATTCCCGAAAACAAAAAGCTGGATGATTTATTAAAGGAGTTTCAGGAGCGAAAAATACATCTTGCCATTATTGTTGATGAGTACGGTGGAACTTCAGGAATTATAACCTTAGAAGATATTATTGAAGAAATAGTTGGTGAAATTAGCGACGAGTTCGACACCGAAGACATTGTTTATTCAAAACTAGATGATTCAACTTATGTTTTTGATGGTAACACTACTATTAATGATTTAAACAAAATCATTATACTAGATGACAATACCATTTTTACTGAAATGAAAAAAGAAGCTGAAACATTGGCTGGATTAATTATCGAAATTTCAGGAAAAATTCCTCAGAAAAATGAAAAAGTAAATTTCCATCATTTCAGTTTTATTATTGAAGCATCCGACAAAAGAAGGGTTAAACGAGTAAAATTAATTATCAACAAAGCATGAACTCTTTCAGAAAAATAACTGTTGTATTTTTTGCTATCCTTCTCTTTTCTTGTGAAAGCGAGTCCTTTACACCAAAACCTAAAGGTTATTTTAGGATTGATTTACCAGAAAAAAATTACGAATCCGCAACTTTAGATTGCCCTTTTACTTTTGAAAAACCAACCTATTCTGTGATAAAAATGGTTGAACAAGCTGACAAACCTTGTTGGTTTAATTTAGATTTTAACACATTAAATGCTAGTTTGTATTTTAGTTACAATCAAATTGAGAACAACATTGATAAATATTTAGAAGATTCTAGAACATTAGCTTTTAAACATTCCGTAAAAGCAACCGATATTGAGCAAATTATTATCAATTACCCTCAAAAAAAAGTGTACGGTTTAATTTACGATATTAAAGGCAATGCTGCTTCAGAGTTTCAATTTCATTTAACCGATAGTCTTAATCATTTTTTGGTTGGTTCGTTATACTTTAACACTCCTCCAAATCAAGATTCTATACAACCCGTTTTAGATTTTGTTAAACAAGATATTGAACACTTGTTTTCTACATTTGAGTGGAAGTAATGAGAAGATAATCATTGCAGAATTATTCTATCTATAATTACGCATATTTAATTATCTTTGAAATCTTCGTAAAACTTATGTATTTCTATCGCTATTAATGAACAACCTTTTAAAACTTATATTAGTACCTCTTTGGGTTGTTTTATCATTATCCTCATTCGGGCAAGAGCTTACCAAGATAAAAGGAAAAGTAATAGATGCTATTACTAAACAACCTTTGCCTTTTGTAAATATTTCATTTGTAGGTGCTAACATTGGTACTACAACCGATTTTGATGGAAATTATTACCTAGAAACCCAATGGGCAACATCAAAATTATTGGCCTCATTTGTTGGTTATAAAGTTGATACGGTACGTGTACAAAAAGGTAAAACTCAAACCCTAAATTTCACCTTAGAAGAAACAAGTATAACCATGCAAGAAGTAACTATTGTTGCTGAAAAAACTAAATATAGAAATAAAGACAATCCTGCGGTAGACTTGATAAAAGAAGTTATTGATAGAAAAGACAAGAACCGTAAAGAAGCCATGGATTTTTACGAGTTCAATAAATATGAGAAAATTGAAATCGACATCAATAACCTTACTGAAGATTTTTTAAATAAAGGATGGTTAAAAAAGAATTTTCAGGTTGTAATTGATAACATCGATACTTCTGAAGTTAATGGTAAACCTTTCTTACCAATCTATTTGCGAGAAACTGCCAGCAAAGTATATTATAGAAAATCACCCAAAACTGAAAAGGAGTATCGTTCAGGAACCAAACAAACAGGGTTTGAAGGATATGTAGATGAAGATGGTTTGTCGTTTATTATGGATAAACTCTACCAAGATGTAGATATTTACGACAACTCCATATATCTCCTAGCTCACGAGTTTACAAGTCCAATATCGGTTTTAGCACCAACCATTTACAAGTTTTTTATTATTGATACTACCGAAGTAAACGGTCAGAGCTGTATAAATTTAGCTTTTACACCTCGTAATAAAGCAGACTATGCTTTTACTGGGAGTTTATATGTTTTAAACGATGGCACCTATAACATTGCTAAAGTTAGCATGAGTGTGCCTAAACAAATTAATGTGAATTTTGTTAAGGATTTAAGCTTAGAGCAAGAGTTTACACAATACCATGATAGTATTTGGATGTTGAGTAAAGACAAACTAATTATCGACTACAATATCACAAAAAAAGGGAGAGGTTTTTTCGGGAATAGAACCGTTTTTTATAACAATTTCGATTTTAACAAAGAACAAGCTGATAGTATCTACAACCCTATTGAAAAATTGATTAAAGTTGAAGATAACACTAATCAAACAGAAGAATTTTGGACTACAGCTCGTCCAGACACCCTTACCAAAAGTGAGAAAGGTGTTTATGTTATGATTGATAGCATCCAAAATATTAAATCGTACAAACGGTTTATGGATGTTGCTTTTTTGTTAATTACCGGTTGGCATAGTGTAGGGAAAATTGAAATTGGCCCGATTAACACCTTTTATAGTTTTAACCAAGTAGAGGGTTTTCGTATACGTGGTGGTTTTAGAACTACGCCAAAGTTTATCGAAAACATGATGTTTGAAACTTATTTAGCTTATTCAACCAAAATTGAAGAGTTTAAATACTTTGGAGGATACACCTACTCTTTCAATAAAAACTTTTTAACCAACCCACAACATAAAATAACTGCTTCCTATCAGCATGAAACCAATTTTCCTGGTCAAGACCTTCAGTTTTTAAATGATGATAATTTTTTGTTGTCGTTTAGAAGAGGAAATGCTGGTAGAATGTTGTTTTTTGATTCATATAAATTAAATTACATAAAGGAATATACTAGTGGCTTTTCTTACAATTTAATTTACGAAAACAAAATTCAAAAACCGATTGGTTCGCTTGAGTTTCTTAGCAGCGACACATTAATGAAACGTAGTTTTAACAACATTAAAACCGATAATGTAAGTGTTAATTTACGTTTTGCACCTAACGAACAATTTTATCAAGGTAAAAACTTTAGAATGCCAATACCTAATAAATACCCAATTTTTAACCTACGTTTTACTCAAGGAATAAATGGTTTTATTAATGGCGATATTAACTATACAAGATTATCTGCCAACATTTCCAAACGATTTTTTATGGGTTTAATTGGCTATTCTGATACCGAGTTTGAAGCAGGAAAAGTATTTGGAAAAGTACCCTTTCCATTATTGAATTTACCACAAGCCAATCAATCGTTTTTTTTACAAGAAACATCGTTTAACTTAATGAACTTTATGGAATTTATGAGCGATGAGTACGTAAGCTTGAAAATCACCCACAGTTTTAACGGCGCTATTTTAAATAGAATACCTTTACTTAAACACCTTAAATTACGCGAAATAGCTTCTTTAAAATTTATGTATGGTCGTTTAACCAACGAAAACAATCCTGATGTTCAAAAAGATGTTTTTTTGTTTCCAATGAACGAACGTCGAGAATCTATTACTTATCAATTTAAAGATGGAATACCTTATGCTGAAGCCAGTATTGGTGTTTCTAATATCTTTAAAATATTTAGGGTTGATTTATTGCAACGATTAACTTATTTAGACAACCAAGATATTGGTTCTTTGTTTGGAGTTAAAGGTCTAGCAATACGTGCCAAAGGAAAAATCGATTTTTAATTACAACTGAGCGTTTTTCAGATTTAAATTCTTAGCCAAAATATTAAAATACTTAGAATTAGCGTAAGACTTTAAAATTTCAAGGTGATCCATTCTGTGGCAATCCGTACCAACAAAATCAATTAAATCTGCGTCCACTAATTTCTCTGCAATCTTTTTTACATCGGGTGAGTAATGCCCCGTAAGCGATAATAAATTAAGTTGCAACAATACTCCTTTTGATTTTAGTTCTTCATACTTTTCAAAATCTTTGTGCCAAAAGCTATAACGCTCTGGGTGAGCTAAAATAGGTCGGTACCCTGTTGTTTGAAACTTAAAAACAATTTCCTGAAAGTTACGTGGTTCTTGCATAAAAGGAAGTTCAAACAACACCAAGTTATCTCCAAAAGTCAAAATCTTTTTATTATCAATAATGGCTTCTAAACCATCATCTAAGTTGTACTCGGCTGCTGCTGAAATCTCAAAATCAATTTGTTGTTTTTTTAATTCTGCTCTTACTTTTTCTAGCCCGCCTAAAATAGTTTCTGGGGTATTTTTGTAATAATCGCTCATTACATGAGGTGTGGTTATAATTTTCTTATAACCCATTGCTTTAAACTCTTTTATTAACGTAATAGAAGTTGCTACATCAGGAGAGCCATCGTCAATTCCTGGTATCAAATGCGAATGCATATCAGCTCCAAAAACCGAGAAATCTATAGCTTCAAAACGCTCTTTTTTACCGAATATGTTGCTTAAAAAACTCAAATATTGTTTTGTTTAAACCAATCAATGGTAATTTTTAATCCTTCTTCAATAGAAAAACTAGGATTATAATCAATCAACTCTCGTGCTAACGAAATATCTGCCAACGAGTCTTTTACATCTCCTTTACGTTCGGCTCTATAAATAGGTTCAACGTTGTTTCCAACAGCATTTCTAATCATAAAAAACAACTCGTTAATGGTTGTTCTTCCTCCAAAAGCAATATTTAGCACTTTTCCTTTCACCTCTTTTTCGGTAAACAATGCTTTAATATTTGCTTGAACAACATTTTCTACAAAAGTAAAATCTCTACTTTGCTCACCACTACCATTTATAAATGGTGATTCATTTTTCAATACTGCATCCATAAACAATGGGATTGCCGCAGCGTACGGTCCGTTGGGGCTCTGATTTGGACCAAAAACGTTAAAATATCGTAACCCAACCACATCTAAATTATACGTCAATGCAAATACATTGGCATACAGTTCTTTGGTTCGTTTGCTTACGGCATAAGGCGATAATTGATTACCTATTCGATCTTCCACTTTTGGTAATTCTTTACTATCGCCATAAACTGAAGAAGAGCTAGCAAAAACGATACGTTTAACACTAGAATCTTTAGCTGCAGTTAAAATATTTAAAAAACCTGTTGCGTTGGCTTGATGTGTTGCCAGTGGGTTTTCAATACTACGAGGCACAGAACCTAACGCTGCTTGATGTAAAACATAATCAACACCACCAACGGCTTTTACACAAGTATCAAAATCAGTAATATCGCCTTCTATAAATTGAAAATTGGGCAAACCAATAAATGGTTGAATATTTTTTAGATAACCGTTTGATAAATTATCTAACACCACTACTTTACCTGCATTATATTTGATAAGATACTCTACAAGGTTTGACCCAATAAATCCGGCTCCACCTGTAACCAAAAAAGTACTTTTGGAAATAGCTGTTTTATGAAATGGTGTATTAAACATTAACGGTTTACATATTGATTTTGGTAATACTTTTGGTATTCACCAGAAGTAACATTATTCAACCAATCTTCGTTATTTAAATACCAATCGATGGTTTTTTCAATACCCTCTTCAAATTGAAGAGATGGCAACCAACCTAAATCGTTTTTTAATTTAGTAGAATCAATAGCATATCTTAAATCGTGACCTGCTCTATCGGTTACATAAGTAATTAATTTTTCTGATTCGCCTTCTGGTCGACCTATTTTTTTGTCCATCACTTTACAAATCACCTTTATCAAATCAATATTTTTCCATTCATTATGTCCGCCAATGTTATAAGTTTCGCCAATTTTTGATTGATGAAAGATCACATCAATAGCTCTTGCATGATCTTCTACCCACAACCAATCTCTAACATTTTCTCCTTTTCCATAAACTGGAAGCGATTTGTTGTTTTTGATGTTATGAATGAACAATGGTATTAACTTTTCTGGAAACTGATGCGAACCGTAATTGTTAGAACAATTAGATATTACAACAGGCAATCCGTACGTATGATAATAAGCTCTAACCAAATGGTCGGAACTAGCTTTTGATGATGAATAAGGACTTCGTGGGTCATAAGGGGTTGTTTCTTCAAACATTCCTGTTTCTCCTAATGAGCCATATACTTCATCAGTTGAAACATGATAAAATAACTTATCTGATTTATCTTTCCAAACACGTTTTGCAGCATTTAACAAATTTGCAGTACCAACAACATTCGTCATAATAAACTCCATCGGATTGGCAATAGACCTATCCACATGAGACTCTGCAGCCAAATGTATTACCGCATCAAATTGATATTTATCGAACAATTGATGAATAAAATCTGCTTCTACAATGTCGCCTTTTACAAACTCATAATTATTAGCATTTTCAATATCCGTTAGATTGGCTAAATTTCCTGCGTAAGTTAATTTATCAAGATTGATAATCTTATAATTAGCATATTTATTAACTAGTAATCGAACCAAATGAGAGCCAATAAATCCAGCTCCACCTGTTATTAAAATAGTTTTATTCATTCATTTATAATTATAGACTCCAATAGGTAAGATTTTTTATTTTACCTCTAAATGCTCCTTTTAAATCCACAATAACTGGATTTTCAGAAGTAATCGAGTCAAAGTATTTTTCATCTAAACTTAAATAGTCTTTGTGATTTACAGCAATCACAACAGCATCATAATCTTTTGCCAATTTATCAACCAAACCAAACCCATATTCATGCTTCAATTGTTCTGAATCTGCGTGAGGATCAACCACTTCTACTTTTGCTCCAAATGAAATAAATTCTCTTACCACATCAGCTACTTTTGAGTTTCTAATGTCGCTTACATCTTCCTTAAATGTTGCTCCCATCACCAATACTTTTGATTGAGCGATGTTTTTACCAGCAGCAATAATTTTTTTAACCGTTTGTTTAGCAACGTAACCTCCCATTGAATCGTTTACAAAACGACCAGCATTTATAATTTGAGCATGATACCCCAGCTCTTTTGCTTTGTACGTTAAATAATAAGGATCCACACCGATACAATGTCCTCCTACTAAGCCTGGCGAAAATTTTAAAAAATTCCATTTTGTTCCAGCAGCTTCTAAAACATCATAAGTATTGATTCCCATTTTATTAAAAATGATGGAAAGCTCATTAACCAAGGCAATGTTTAAATCTCTTTGGGTATTTTCTATAATTTTAGCAGCCTCAGCTACCCTGATTGTTGTTGCTCTATGTACTCCAGCTTTCACAACAGTTTCATATACCTTAGCAATTTCCTCTAACGATTCTGGACAACAACCCGAAACAACTTTAATCACATTTGTTAATGTATGAGTAGTATCTCCTGGATTTATTCTTTCTGGTGAATAACCTACTTTAAAATCTGTCTTAAATTTTAACCCTGATATTTCTTCTAAAACTGGAATACAATCTTCTTCAGTACAACCTGGGTAAACTGTAGATTCAAAAACTACATAATCTCCTTTTTTCAATACTTTTCCAACTGTTTTAGACGCACCGATTAGTGGTGATAAATCTGGTAAATTATGATTATCAATAGGCGTTGGAACTGCTACCACAAAAAAAGTAACATCCTTTAAATCGTTCAAGTCAGCTGTAAAATATATATCACAACCTTCAAATGCTGAAGATTGAAGTTCTTCACTTGGGTCAATTTTGTTGCGCATCATATCAACACGTTTTTGGTTGATATCAAAACCTACCACTTGCATAGATTTAGCAAATTCTAATGCTATTGGCAACCCAACATAACCTAAACCGATAACAGCTATTTTAGTCTCTTTGTTTTTTAGTTTCTTGTAAATACTCATTATTATTTCTCTTTAATTAAAAATAATTAATTGTTTTTTAAAAGTGATTTATCTCTTAATGCGTAAATTCTTTCGATGATATCAACAACTTTTAAACCTTCTAAAGCATTAGTTGTTGCAGATGTTCTTCCTTTTAATGTATTGATAACATTTTCAATAATGTAATGATGGTTTGCTGCTGATCCTTTGTAAGGTCCATAATCATTCGGAGGATTGGCTGCGGCTAATTTGGGCATCTCGTAACCATCAATATTACATACCTCTACTTCGTTCATGTATTGACCACCTATTTTTACACTACCATTTCTACCTATTATGGTAATACTACTTTCCAAATTTTGAGTCGCAACAGCAGTAGAATAATTTAAAGAACCCATTCCACCGTTTATAAAATCGAAACTTACAAAACCAGAATCTTCAAAATCAGTTGAGTCTTGATGAGTAAAATCTTTAAATTTTCCTTGAATATTAGTGATATCACCAAACAACCAATACATAATATCTATAAAATGAGAAAATTGAGTAAACAATGTTCCTCCATCTAATTGTTGAGTGCCTTTCCATCCACCTTTTTTATAATATCTATCATCTCTATTCCAATAACAATTCAATTGTACCATAAAAATATCTCCTAAAATTCCCTTTTCAACCACCTCTTTAATCCAAACTGAAGGTGGTGAGTACCTATTTTGCATTACACAGAAGAAATTTTTAGATACTTGTAATGCTTTGAAGATAACCTCTTCACAGTTTGCTTTTGTTAACCCCATCGGTTTTTCACAAACCACGTGATATTTTTTTTCTAATGCTTTTTTGGAATGTTCAGCATGTAAGCCATTTGGAGTACAAATGTTAACAACATCAATTTCTAAGTTTGAGTTTAATAAATCATCAATAGAATTAAAAAAAGGAACATTATACTTTTCTATTCCCAAACTATTTTTGTCTCCCTCATCACACAAAGCCATCAATTCTGATTCTTGATTTCCAACAATCATTTCAGCATGTCGTTTACCAATATGTCCACAACCTACTACCGCAAATTTTATTTTCTGATTTTCAGCAATCATGTTATATTTTTTTGACTGAATTATTTTCTAATTTATATTTTTCTTTACTCTCCATACATGTTGCTATACCTTCCTTGTCAAAGTCTAATCTGTGTCCATATTCACTAACCCACCCTATTTGTTTTGCTGGATTACCAACCCATAACGAATAAGCAGGAATATTTTTGGTAACAACTGCACCAGCACCAATAAAAGCATATTCGCCAATATCATGACCACAAACAATAGTAGCATTAGCACCTATTGATGCACCTTTCCCTACGTGAGTTTTTAAATAATCTCCTCGTCTGTTTATTGCACTTCTTGGATTCAAAACATTTGTAAAAACCATTGAAGGTCCTAAAAACACATCATCATCGCAAGTAACTCCCGTGTAAATAGAAACGTTATTTTGAATTTTAACATTTTTACCCAAAATAACTTCTGGCGAGATAACTACATTTTGACCAATGTTACACCCTGCACCAAGTTTGCAATTTGGCATGATATGCGAAAAATGCCAAATCTTTGTTCCTTCTCCTATTTCACAACCCTCATCAACGATGGCTGTTTCATGTGAAAAATAATTACTCATCTTACTTTTTTATATATTCATCAAAGTTTTTATGATCCACCTTGTATAAATCTTCTTCCGTTAAACTTCTAAAATAGTCATATGTAATTTTCAACCCTTCGGCACGACTTACTTTTGGTTCCCAATTTAAAATAGAACGTGCTTTATCAATGTTTGGTTGTCGTTGCATGGGGTCGTCAACAGGTAATTCTTTAAAAATTATCTTTTGATTCGTTCCTGTCAATTTTATAATTTCTTCAGCAAACTCCAAAATAGTAATTTCATCTGGATTACCAATATTAACTGGTTCGGCATAATCGCTCATTAATAAACGATAAATTCCTTCAATTAAATCATCTACATAACAAAATGAACGTGTTTGATTTCCTTTTCCAAAAACGGTTAAATCTTGCCCTCGTAAAGCCTGGCCAATAAATGCAGGTAAAACTCTACCGTCATTTAAACGCATGCGAGGTCCATAAGTATTAAAAATACGTACTATTCTTGTTTCCACTCCATGATAACGATGGTAAGCCATAGTTATCGCTTCCTGAAATCTTTTTGCTTCGTCATAAACACCTCTAGGTCCAACTGGATTTACATTACCCCAATATTCTTCTGTTTGTGGATGAACCTTAGGGTCTCCATAAACTTCAGAAGTTGATGCTATTAACATCCTTGCATTTTTTGCTTTGGCTAGCCCCAATAAATTATGTGTACCTAAAGACCCAACTTTTAAGGTTTGAATAGGAATTTTTAAATAATCAATTGGTGATGCGGGAGATGCAAAATGTAAAATGTAATCTAACTCTCCCTCAAAATTAATATGTTCTGAAACATCGTGTTTAACAAACCTAAAATTAGGTTCATTTGACAAGTGTTGTAGATTTCTCATATCTCCTGTAATAAGATTATCCATTCCTACTACAAAAAATCCCTCTTTCAAGAATCTATCACATAAATGAGAGCCTAAAAAACCTGCTGCACCTGTTATTAAAACTTTTTTCATAACCTATCCTCTCACTAATATTCGTCCAATACTACTATAATAAAAACCCAATTCTTTCATTTCAGCAATATCATATAAATTTCTTCCATCAAAAATTACTTTTTGTTTCATTTCTTTTGACATCACATCAAAATCAGGGTTTCTAAACACTTGCCATTCTGTTGCAATAACTAATGCATCAACACCTTTTATAGCCTCGTCTCTGCTTGTAGCAAAAGTGATTTTGTTACCATATTTTTCAGCTACATTCTCCATTGCTTCTGGGTCGTAAGCAACAATTTTTGCACCTTCGGCTAATAATTCATCAATAACATATAAAGCTGGAGCTTCTCTAATGTCATCAGTATCTGGTTTAAAAGCTAAACCCCAAATGGCAATTTTTTTATCTTTCAAATCATTTTTAAAGTATTCTTTAATTTTAGGAACAATAATGGTTTTTTGCTCTTCATTTATACGCATTACCGATTCTAGTATACCAAAGTTGTAGCCATATTCTTTACCCGATTTAGCTAAAGCTTGAACATCTTTTGGAAAACAACTACCGCCATAACCAATACCAGGGAACAAAAATCGTTTTCCAATTCTTGAATCTGAACCTATTCCAATACGAACCATATCCACATCAGCACCTACTTTTTCACAAAAGTTTGCAATCTCATTCATGAAGGTAATTTTTGTTGCCAAAAATGAGTTTGCTGCATATTTTGTTAATTCTGCAGATTTTTCATCCATAAAAATGATTGGATTTCCTTGTCGAACATAAGGTTTATATAGGTGATTCATTATTTCTTTTGCTTTCTCTGAAGAAGTTCCTATAACAACTCTATCAGGTTTCAAAAAATCGTCAACAGCATAGCCCTCTCTTAAAAATTCAGGGTTTGATACAACATCAAAATCAACAGTTGCATTTTTTGCTATTGCTTGCCTAACCTTCTCAGCTGTACCAACAGGTACTGTGCTTTTATCAACAACAACCTTGTAGTCTGTAATGATTTTACCAAGAGTATCTGCTACACCCAAAATATAAGATAAATCGGCTGAACCATCCTCATCTGGAGGGGTTGGCAATGCAAGGAAAATTATTTTAGCATCTTTAATCGCTTCATTAATATCTGTAGTAAACTTAAGCCTTCCTTGTTTGATATTTCTTTCAAACAATACATCTAAATGAGGTTCATAAATTGGAATCTCACCATTTCTCATTTTTTTAACTTTGGCTTCATTGATATCAACACAAATCACATTGTTTCCCGTTTCAGCAAAACATGTCCCTGATACTAAACCAACATAACCTGTACCTATAACTGCAATATTCATATTATTCAAATTATTTATTTACAAATTCTAAAACCGAATCGGTAATGTATTTTAATTGTTCTGTTGTTAATTCAGTATGCATTGGTAGAGAAAAAACAGACTCACACAAGGCATTGGTAACTTCAAAATCTTCGTGTTTCATTTGAGGAGTTTTATAAGCCTCCTGAGTATGAAGTGGAACTGGATAATAAATCATACATGGGATACCTTTAGTTCCTAAATATTTTTGAAGTTCAAAATGGTCTACTCCACAACCTACAAGTGTATATTGATGAAAAACATGTGTTGATTTTGGATCTCTTACTGGAGTTTTTATTTTTTCGCAAGAAGCAAAAGCTTTATCATAATAATTAGCTGCTTCATTTCTTGCTTTAGCATAATTATCCAATTGTCTCAATTTGATTCTCAAAATAGCAGCCTGTATTGAATCTAACCTTGAGTTTACTCCCAATCTCTCGTAGTAATATCTTTCACCCATACCGTGATTAACAATTGAACGGCAAATTGCGGCATAATTATCATCATTCGTAAATATTGCTCCACCATCGCCATAACAACCTAAATTTTTAGATGGAAAAAATGAAGTTGTTCCAATATGCCCAATTGTTCCAGCTTGTTTAACTTCTCCATTACTAAACGTATATTCAGCTCCTATTGCTTGAGCAGTATCCTCAACCACAAATATGTTTTTTGCAGCCGCAATTTTCATGATTTCTTCCATGTTGGCACATTGACCAAATAAATGAACTGGAACGATTGCCTTAGTTTTTGAAGTTATTGCTTTTTTTAATTTTTCGACATCCATATTGTATGTGTCAGCATCAACATCAACCAAAACAAGGTTTAATTGAAGCACGCCAATTACCTCAGGTGTTGCAGCAAAAGTAAAATCTGAAGTAATTACTTCATCTCCAGGTTTTAAATCAAGAGCCATTAAAGCTATTTGCAAAGCATCTGTTCCATTAGCACAAGGAATAACATGTTTTACTTTTAAAAATGATTCTAGTTCTTTTTGAAAAGATTGCACTTCAGGTCCATTAATATATGCTGTAGACTCAATAACATCAAGAATAGCAGCGTCAACCTCAGATTTTATTTTTTGATATTGACCTTTAAGGTCAACCATTTGAATATTCATGTTTTGAACAATATTATTAAACAATGGCTGCTAAATTAAATAAAAACTCTGTTATAAGTGTTAATTTTATGGCATTAAAAGTCTTGCCAATAAATAGGACTTTTATTCGTTTATTTGTATCAATTATTGACTATGCGAAACCTTTTCATCATCATATCCATTTTATTTCATTCTGTTCTTTATGCCCAGTTTGGAAGATCTCAAAACGAACTAAAAGATTCTGCTTTTACTATTCCGATGATTACAGCACATTATGGTATGCATTGGAAAGCTGGAGAAATTGCCAATCGATTTGGGAGAAATAATGCAGTAGGAGGTACTTTTACTATTAAAAACAAAAAAAACTGGTATTATGGCATAAAAGGTAGTTTTAACTGGGGTGGCGATGTAAAAGAAACAACTATTGTTGATAATATTAAAACCAGTGATGGCTATGTAATTGATGATGAAGGTAGACTTACATATATTTATTTGGAAGAACGAGGAACATCATTCTTTTTAGTGGGAGGAAAACTCATCAATAAATTTACCAACAATAAAAACTCGGGTATTTTAATTTACGGAGGACTTGGTACGCTGCATCATAAAATTCGAATTGCTTTTAAAGATGATATTAAAAGCTTATCTGACGAATACAAAAAAGGATATGATCGGCTATCGTTTGGTTTAGCAGCAAATTGTTTTATTGGCTATATGCATTTAAGTAAAAATCGGTTTTTGAACTTTTATGGCGGTTTCGACCTAATTTACGGGCAAACACAAAGTTTAAGAAAATACAATTACGACACTCAAAAAGCCGATACCGATTATATGTCGAACATCCTTTATGGATTTAATGTTGGCTGGATAATTCGTTTAAATAGAAGAACAAGAGACGAATTTTACTACAACTAAAAAAGTGATTCTCTTTTATCAAATATCTATTCAACTTTATGCATTTGGAATTAGAATTGCTTCACTATTTAAGCCAAAAGCAAAGTTATGGGTTGAAGGAAGGCAACATCTTCTTCAAAAAATAGAAACCACCATTAATAATTCGGAAAACCATGTTTGGTTTCATTGTGCTAGCCTTGGAGAATATGAACAAGCAAAACCCATAATTGAAAAAATAAAGTTAGAATATCCAAATTATACGATTTTAGTTACATTTTTTTCACCTTCTGGTTACGAACTACGGAAAAATGATTCTTTAGTTGATTATGCTTTTTATTTACCAATCGATACCATTTCAAATGCAACATCTTTTATTGAACTAGTTAATCCAAAAATGGTATTTTTTGTGAAATATGAATTTTGGTTCAATTATATTTTGCAATTAAAAGCTAGGAACATTCCTACTTATCTTGTTTCTGGGGTTTTTAGAACCGACCAACTCTTTTTTAAATGGTATGGAAAATGGTATAAAAAAGTATTAAATGGTTTTACTCACTTTTTTGTTCAAAACGAAGCATCAAAAAGGCTTTTAAATGAACATGGGTTTAATAATGTTACTTTAAGTGGTGATACACGCTATGACAGGGTTTTTGAAAACTCACTAAATCCAACAGAATTGCCGTTAATTGCAAAGTTTAAAGAAAATAAGTTGTTAATGGTTGGAGGAAGCACATGGCAACCAGAAGAACAAATTTTAGCTAGTTTTAGTAATACAGGCTTTAAAATTATTGTTGCTCCTCATGATATTAGCGAGTCTCACATTAAGCAAATAGAACACCTTTTTAAAAATAAATGTTTGAGATACAGTAACGCCACGCTAGAAAATGTGCTAAATGAAAGCGTTTTGATTATTGATAATATTGGAATATTATCCAACATTTATCAATACAGTGATGTTTCATTGATTGGAGGTGGGTTTAGTGGCTCTTTACACAATATTTTAGAGCCAGCTTGTTTTGGAAATGTAGTTTTGTTTGGGTCAAAGCATATTAAATATCATGAAGCTCAAGAACTAATCAACCAGAAAGGAGCTTTTGAAATTAATAATGAAACCGATTTTAATACAATTTTAGATTCCTTACTTGAGAATCTTGATATATATCAAAAAAATAGCTCCAACTTTGTAAAAAACAAAATTGGAGCTACTTCAAAAATTGTAGATTATCTTAAGTCAAACTAACCAATTGTTTGTGCCAACTATCCTTTAAAGATATTTTCCACGCTAAATCAAATTCTTTTTTTGTTGTAATGGTATTGTTAAACACTATTGTATTATCAGTCAATTCTCCTTTCTCATACATCACACCTAAATCACTCATTTTAAACACTGTAGCTACATTGTTTTTTAAATAAGCTAAATTCATGCGATTCAGGAATTCAACCTCTAATTCTTGTTCCAATTCTTTCATTAAGCGCACCTTTCTATCTTGTGCTGACCCACACATTCTATCACTTTGTTCATCAACAAAAAACACCACAAACAATTGATTTAACACATCGAAATCTGCTTTTAATAAACTTCCATGTGATTCCCAATTACTAACAAAATCATCTATCCTTACTTTTAAAAAATTTACATCATCTTCATCCAATAATCTAGATGATTGATACACCCAAACCTTACTATTTTCAGGGAATTTTTTATACTCTTCGTTCATGTCAATTCTTATAAATCGTTTGCTTTAGCAATCAATTCGGCTAAATCAAAAACTTTGGTTTCTGTTTCTTTATCTTTCAATTTCACTCCATCAGTCATCATTGTCATACAAAAAGGACAACCTGTTGCAATAATATCAGGTTGTAATTCTAAAGCTTCTTCTGTTCGTTCAATGTTTACTTCTTTGTTTCCTTTTTCAGCTTCTTTAAACATTTGAGCTCCACCAGCACCACAACAAAATCCTTTTGATTTACAACGCTTCATTTCAACCAATTCAGCATCTAATTTTTCAATTAATGTTCTGGGGGCTTCGTAAACATCGTTAGCTCTGCCTAAATAACAAGGGTCATGAAAAGTTATTTTCTTTCCTTTAAAAACACCACCTTCAACAGTTAATTTGCCTTCGTTAATTAAGTTTTGTAGAAATTCGGAATGATGTAAAACCTCGTAATTACCTCCCAACTCAGGATATTCGTTTTTTAAGGTATTAAAACAATGTGGGCAAGTAGTTACTATTTTTTTTATTTCGTAAGCATTTAATACCTGAATATTTCCCATGGCTTGCATTTGAAACAAAAACTCATTTCCTGCTCGTTTTGCGGGATCTCCAGTACAGCTTTCTTCTGTACCTAAAACAGCAAAATTTACACCAACGTTGTTTAATATTTTTACAAATGCTCGGGTTATTTTTTTTGCTCTATCGTCAAAACTACCGGCGCAGCCTACCCAAAACAACACATCAGGATTTTGTCCTGAAGCCATCATTTCAGCCATTGTTGGTACTTTAAGGTTACTCATATCTTATCTTTTAAATACTTCAACATTTGCAGGACGAACTTCTAAATCGGTAAAGTTACCCTCGTATCGAGTGGCTCTAACAATATGATTATCAATCCAATGATAATTACCACCTCTTGGTTTACCCATTAACATACCATGATATTTAAAACCATGTCTGTTCAACCACTCTTCGGTAACAGCTCTGTGTTCCTCTGTTCTAGAGGTAAAAAAAGTAATGATGTGACCTTGATTAAACCAGTTGTTAATGGTTTCTAAAGCTCCATCATAAATTTTAGCCGTAACCATACGCTCTGGCTCTTCGTTTGGAATATCATCACAAACAGTTCCATCAATATCAATTAAAAAATTTTTAACGTCTGATGGTAAAATTGGGCTGATTTTTTGCCCGTCAACAATTTTTTCTTCTAAATTATTCTTCATCTTTCCATTTTAATCGGTCAGCTTGTGCAAACTGCCATGGTGCACCATTATTTTCTATATTAGTAAATATTCCAGCCCATTCAGCTGGAGATTTTGATTCTTCCATAATTAAATATCTTCGTAAATCAACAATAACCGAAAGCGGGTCGTTATTTACCGGACAAGCATCTGTACAAGCATTACAACTTGTACAAGCCAATAGTTCTTCTTCAGAAATGTAATCTCGTAATAACGATTTACCATCGTTAAAATCTTTACCATTTTTATCAATTCCTTTTCCAACTTCAGTCAATCTATCTCTGGTATCCATCATTATTTTACGAGGAGAAAGCAATTTACCTGTTTGGTTGGCAGGACAAACATCTGTACATCTACCACATTCGGTACAGGTATAACTATCCATTAATTGTTTCCAGGTTAAATCGGTTACATCTTTTGCTCCGAATCGAGAAGGTTCACCTTGTGGTTCTGCAGGAGCAGCATAAGGATCGGCAGCAGGATCGAACATTAACTCAACTTCTTTTTTAACCGCAGCCATGTTATCTAATTGTCCTTTAGGTGCCAACTTAGAGTAAAAAACATTTGGAAAAGCCAATAAAATATGGAAGTGTTTTGAGTAAGGTAAATAGTTTAAGAAAGCAAAAATTCCAACAATGTGAAACCACCATAATGAGCGTTCCAACACAATTAAACTGCTTTCATTCATTGATTCTACCAAGGAAACTAAAATACCACTTATTGGAAATGTACCAACCATTACATAATGTTCGGAACCAAGATTTTGTAAAGCCAAATCAGCTGCATTCATAAATAAAAATGCCGACATCAATAATATTTCGGTAATAAGAATATAATTAGCATCTGACTTTGGCCAAGAAGTCATTTCAACTCCAGAAAAACGTTTTAAACGAATAACATTTCTTCTAATTAAAAAGATAACACAAGCTAACAAAACCAATAGTGCAAGAATTTCGAAACTTGCAATTAAAAAATAATAAAAACTACCTAAGAATGAAAACAATCGGTGTTCACCCAAAATACCATCTAAAACTATTTCTAGCACTTCAATGTTAATGATAACAAACCCTACGTAAACCAAAATATGTAGCAATCCAGAAACTGGACGAACTACCATTTTTGATTGACCCAAAGCTACTTTTGCCATTAATTTAAACCGTTCCCCTTTTCTGTCTGAACGATCTAACTCTTTACCCAGCTTAATGTTTCTAATGATGGTTTTAACATTTTTAGCAAACAACAACGATGCTGCTAATAAGAGAGCAATAAAAATAATTGAAGAAATCATCATAGTGTTTACTTTACTTAATCCTTTCTACCAAAAATTGAAAAATGTACATACCTTTTTGGATTTTCTTTCATGTCAATTAAAAGCTTATCCAAATCTTTGGTTGCTGCTTCTAAATTCAAGTACAAACTGTCGTTATTAATTAACTTACCCATGGAACCTTCGCCTTGGTTAATTTTAGCCATTATAGCCGACATGTTATCAAAAGTAGATTGGGCTTTCTGAAGCGTAGCATTCATTTCAAGATGAGCCAAGGAATCACTAAAGGTTTTAAAGTTTTTTAATGTAGGTTGCAACGTTTTCATGGAGTGATTCATCGATTCTGCCACATCTTTGTAAGCAACAATAGTAGTGTTTAGATTTAACAATGCCTCCGAAAAACGTTGTTTATTTTTCGTGCTCAACACATCATCCACATCTTTTAATACAATATCAAGTTGAGCTAATGTTTTATCTAACGAAACCATTAGTTTCTCTGCTTTATCTTTAAGTGGTAAAATTTGGTCAGAAACATCATCCAACATAGATTTCTCTAAATCAGCTATTAAAGTATCACCTGTTGAAAGATTAGTTGAACTGTTTCCTAATTTAATGGTAATAGCTTTAGAACCCAAAAAGTCCATACTAATTAAGCTGGCAATAGAATTATTTGGTATAACAAAATCTGTTTCAGAAAAAACCATCTCAACTACAATATCGCCTGAATTTTTTGGATGAAAGTAAATGCTTTCCACTACTCCAATTTGAAATCCATTAATCAAAACAGGAGAAGATTTTGCTAAACCAACTACAGAAGGATAAACCGTGTAAACTGTTTTACTCTTATAAAGAATATTGGTTCCTTTTAAGAAGTTATACCCCCAAATAAGCAAAGCTATTGCCAATAGTGAGAAAAAACCAACTTTAACTTCTTTACTAATTTTCATGTGTTAATTCAATTGTTCGCAAATATCGTTAAAGCAATTTACATGACAAAAAAATGAACTGCTAAACGAAGTTATTTTTCTTGCAAAGCAATTGCTTCACTAATTGGAATACGAACTCCATCCTTAAAAGCTACGATGAAAGCATCTTTAAACCCTTTATCTTTTAACTGCAACTGCAATTGATTGGCATCACTCATGGTTTTTTCTTTTCCATAGGTATAACGATATAATCCGCCAGCTTCGTACAAATCAACCCCTTCTAAACCATTAAAATTTTCAGGTTTTAATTCTGTTTTTATGGATGATGTAGCAATTTGAACTTTAAACAGCACTCCCATTTCAACTTCAGGCTTGTTTTTGTCTTTTTTATTCTTTTTATCCTCAACAATTTCTTTTGGTTTAGGCTTTTCTTCGACTATCGGAGCTTTGGGTTCTTGTTTAACACCTTTACTCTCAATTTCGTGTTTGTATTCTTTAAAAGCTCTAAAAATAGCAGAAGCCATATAATCCTGCCCAATATCAGAAGCTAAAAACTTTTCTTCTTCTTTGTTGGTGATAAATCCTGTTTCAATCAATACACTTGGCATAGCGGTTTGGTGCAACACTAAAAATCCAGCTTGTTTAACACCTCTATTGTATCGACCTACTCGCTCTGTAAACTCTTTCTGAACTTTAGATGCAAAAACCAAGCTTTGCTCTAAATGTGCACTTTGAGTCATGGTTAGTACAATGTATGATTCTGGGGAGTTGGGGTCAAAATTTTCGTATTTCGATTTGTAATCATCTTCCATTAAAATAGAAGCATTTTCACGTTGAGCTACTTTTAAATTCGACTCAGTTTTGTGTAAACCCATTACATACGTTTCAGTACCAATTGCCGAAGAGGCCGCTCCAGAATTTACGTGAATACAAATAAACAAATCGGCATCAGCTTTATTGGCAATTCTAGCACGTTCAGTTAACTCCAAAAAAACATCGGTTTCGCGGGTATAAATAACATTTACATCCTTAAAATTTTCTTTAATGTACTTGCCCAGCTTTAAAGAAATGGCCAAGGCAATGTTTTTCTCGTTAGCAATAGAACCCACACAACCTCCATCTTTACCTCCATGACCAGCATCTATTACTACCGTTTTTACTCCAAAAAAATCTTTTGTACCACTTGCTTGATAAGTAAAGAAAATTGAAGCGAAAAACACAAGAAACAAGCTAATTGAGCGTTTAAGTGCTGACTTGTTTTTATTATTGTTGTCGGTTTTTAACATAACTGATGTCAAATTTATTTTTTTAATTTTGAGCCTTATAAAAACAGTAAGTATTTTATCACAACACCAATGTTAATAATTCTAACATTTTAGGTTTTAAAACACCTTAAAGTATTGGAATATTGCTTTAATGAAAGACAACAACTATACCAAGCTTATTTTCAGACTCACTTTACTGGTAGTGTTGCTTGGTGTTTTTCCTATTTTTTCAGTTGCACAAACCGATAGTTTAAAAACGGATAGCGTTGTGGTTAACCCACTTGATTCGGTTATTTCTAAAGATGCTTTAAAATCGAAAGTTGAATACAAAGCCAAAGATTCGATACGTTTTGATTTAAAAACACAGCAAATATTTTTGTTTGGCGAATCGGAAGTACACTACGAAGATTTGGAATTAAAAGCCGAAGAAATTGAATCGGACTTGGACTCGAACATTGTTACGGCAAGAGGAAAACTAGATTCGACCGATAAATTTTATGGAGAACCTTTTTTTAAACAAGGCGAAAAAGAATTTTTTGCCCACGAAATAAAATACAATTTTAATAGCAAGAAAGGCTTGATAACCGACGTAAAAACCCAAGAAGGTGAAGGCTACATACACGGAAACAAGATTTACAAAAACCCCGATAATATACTTTACATTAAAAACGGAAAATACACCACTTGCAACTTGGCTGAGCCTCACTATCATTTTGGAGCAAGTAAACTTAAAATTATTCCTAACGATAAAATAATTACCGGACCAGCCGATTTGTTTATAGAAAACACGCCTACTCCGCTTGCCATTCCGTTTGGATTTTTCCCTAATACACCCAAACAAAAATCGGGTATTATTATTCCTTTGCCTGGCGAAAGTCAACAGCTTGGTTTTTTTATGTTAAACGGTGGTTATTATTTGTATGTAAACGACCACTTGGATGCTGAGTTTACCGCCGATTTTTATACCAAAGGAAGTTGGGGAACAAAGTTTAACTCAAACTACAACAACCGCTACAAGTTTAATGGTAGAGTGGAAACCAACTATTCGGTGTTTACCAACAGCGAACGGGATTTTCCTGATTATACCGAAAAACGCGATTTCTTTTTTAGATGGCGACACAACCAAGACCCAAAAGCAAGACCTACCAGTGTTTTTGCTGCTAATGTTAACTTGGGTACCAGCACCAACTTTACCAACAACTTTAACACTTCGGCAACCGATTATTTATCGACCAATTTTAGCTCTAACATTTCATATACCAAGCGCTGGGATAACAAACCATTTACCTTGAACGCTAACGCATCGCACAACCAAAACACCTTATCGAAACAAATTACGGTGCGTTTACCCGAATTGGCTTTTAACGTAACGCGTATTTACCCTTTTGCCCGAAAAAAACAAGTGGGTGCTCAAAAGTTTTACGAGAAAATAGGTTTGTCGTATTCGATGAACTTTAGAAACGAAGTAATTGCTCAAGATTCCTTGTTTAACATTAACAAAACCAATTTGCTTACCGACAAGATGAGGAACGGAATTAAACACACCATTCCGATTAGCACATCGTTTAAAGTAATGAAATATTTTACCTTAAACCCTGCGGTAAACTATTCTGAAATTTGGTATTTAAAAACCATTGCCAAAAACTGGGATACCTCGCAAGTAGGCAATGTAAGAACAGACACTATAACTAAATTTGAACGAGGAAGTACTTACAGCACATCGGCTAATTTAACTACAAAATTGTATGGTATGTACAATTTTAAAGGTGGCAACATTAAAGCCATTCGCCATGTAATTACGCCAAGCGTGGGGTTGAGTTATACACCAGAAAACAATAGCGGCATACGTTCTTATACCGATACCTTAAACAAGGAATACAAATACTCCATATTTCAAGAAGGTGTTTATGGTACAAGCCACACCGCTAAAGCAGGTTTATTAAACTTTAACTTGTTGCAGAGTTTTGATATGAAATACAAAACCAAAAACGATACGGTTAACCCGATTAAAAAAGTGACGCTATTAGAAAACCTGAGCCTTACAACCAGCTACAACATGTTAGCCGATTCGTTTAATTGGAGCAACATTACCATGGGGGCTCGTACCTACTTGTTTAACAAAATAAATGTAAACTTTAATGGTAGCATAGACCCGTATGCCTTAGATACTTCTGGTACAAGAATAAACAAATCGCATTACAGCCAAAACGGAGGACTAGGACGATTAACCAGTGCCTCGATGAACTTGGGTTTTATGCTAAAAAGCAAAGTGGCTAAAAAAACAGAGAAAACTACCAAATTTGCTACCGAACAAGAGTTGGCTTACATTAACTCACATTTAGACGATTACATTGATTTTGACGTACCGTGGACATTAAATTTTGCTTACAACGTGTATTACTCAAAACCTACGTTTGAAAGCTCAAAAAGCGTGGTGCAAACCATTGGAGTAACGGGCGATGTAAGCATAACCCAAAAATGGAAAGTAGGTTTTGCCTCTGGTTACGATTTTCAGCAACACGACTTATCGTACACCAGTTTAAGCATTTACCGCGACTTACATTGCTGGGAAATGGACTTGCAATGGATACCCTTAGGACCTCGACAAAGTTATACCTTTACCATACGAGTAAAATCTGCCATGCTGCAAGATTTAAAACTGATACGTAGAAATATTCCGAGTATTTTTTAAAGATTTTGGGTTATATTTGAGAAAGACAAATTAAATTTATTCAAGCAAAATAGTTACAAAATTAATGACAACAAAACTATAAAAAATGGCATTAAGTTGGAATGAAATAAAAGATAGAGCTTTAAATTTCTCAAAAGAATGGGCTGAAACTTCAAATGAAGAAGCAGATGCAAAACCCTTTTTAGATGCTTTTTTTGATGTGTTTGGAATAAGCCGAAAAAAGATTGGAACATTTGAGTATCGAGTTAAAAAGCTTTCTGATACTGATGGGTATATTGATTTACTATGGAAAGGAACTATTTTAATTGAAATGAAAAGTCGAGGTAAAAACCTTGATAAAGCATATCAACAAGCCATTGATTATACCCATGGTCTTAAACAAGACGAGTTACCAAAATACATTCTTGTTTCGGATTTTGAAAATTTTAGACTTTTCGATTTAGAAGACGATAAACACATTGAATTCAAACTCAAAAACCTTGTAAATAATGTTCAGCACTTTGGTTATTTGTTAGGTTACCAAAAGAAAGTTTACAAAGAACAAGACCCAGCAAATATTAAAGCGGCAGAATTAATGGGAAAACTTCATGATAGGCTTGAAGAAATTGGGTATACAGGACACCCATTAGAAGTTTATTTGGTTCGTATTCTGTTTTTACTATTTGCTGAAGACACTACAATTTTTAATAAACAACAATTTCAAGATTTTATTGAGCAACGAACAGCCATTGATGGTAGCGACCTTGCCGCAAAACTGCAAGAACTATTTCAGGTGCTAAACACTCCTAAAGAAAATCGTTTTAAAAACTTGGATGAACAACTTGCCGATTTTCCTTACGTTAATGGAAAACTGTTTGAAGAAATATTACCAACAGCAAGTTTCGACAGTAAAATGCGACAAGCTCTTTTAGATTGTTGCTACATCGATTGGAGTAAAATTTCGCCAGCAATTTTTGGCTCAATGTTCCAAAGTGTAATGAATCCAAAGGAACGTAGAAATTTAGGAGCACATTATACTAGCGAAACTAATATTTTGAAACTCATAAAACCACTTTTTTTAGATGAACTTTGGAAGGAATTTGAAAGTATCAAAGACAGTAAAAATAAATTACCAGAATTTCATAAACGAATTAGCACTCTTAAATTTCTTGACCCCGCTTGTGGTTGCGGAAACTTTTTAGTAATCACTTATAGAGAGTTACGTTTATTGGAATTAGAAATTCTTAGAAAAATATATAAAGGTGGTCAACAAGTTATGAATGTTGGCGATATTATTTGGCTTGACGTTGATATGATGTATGGAATTGAATACGAAGAATTTCCTGCTCGAATTGCAGAAGTTGCCATGTGGTTAATAGACCACCAGATGAATATGCTAATAAGTAATGAGTTTGGACAATATTTTGTTCGTTTACCATTGAAAAAAGCTGCAAAAATTGTTCATGGAGATGCACTAAAAACAGATTGGCAAAGTTTACTAAATCCTGTAAACACAATTGATGTTATTGCCAAACATGCCAATATTTATTTGGTAGAAGAACCAATAGAAGAATATAAAACTGTAAATGTTCAAACAGAAACCTTTGAAATTCATAAAGGCAAAAAGCCTCAACTAAAGCAAGAAATAAAATTTGATTATATTATTGGAAATCCTCCTTTTATTGGTTCAAAAATTATGTCTCAATCTCAACGAGATTGTGTAGTTAAAGAATTTGACAATATTCAAGGTGCTGGCGTTTTAGATTATGTAACTGCTTGGTACATAAAAGCAACAAAATATATTCAAAATACAACAACTAAAGTTGCATTTGTTTCCACTAATTCAATTGTTCAAGGAGAACAAACTAGTATTTTATGGGGACAAATGCTTAATAAGTATAACATTAAAATACATTTTGCTCACCGAACTTTTAAATGGAGCAACGAAGCCAAAGGAAATGCAGCAGTATATTGTGTAATAGTTGGATTTGCAAATTACGACACTAACAACAAGCGCATTTTTGAATATGAAGATATTAAAGGAGAAGCCCACGAAATAAAAGCAAAGAACATTAATCCATACTTGGTTGACGCAAAGGATATTTTTGTAGGAAAAAGAAGAAAACCAATTTGCAATGTGCCAGAAATCTCTTTTGGTAGTATGCCAAACGATGGAGGTAATTTTTTATTTACTGACGAAGAAAGAAATGAATTTTTATCAAAAGAACCAAAATCAGAAAAATTTTTTAAACCTCTTATTAGTGCACACGAATTTCTTAACGGACATAAGCGTTGGTGTTTATGGTTAAAAAATGCAAACCCAACAGATTTGAAAGAAGCTAAACTTGTAATTGAAAGAATTGAAAATGTTAAAAAGTTAAGAGAAGGAAGCACTAGACAAGCAACTCAAAAACTTGCAGCTTTTCCAACATTATTTGGTGAAGATAGACAACCAAAAAATGAATACGTTTTAATTCCAAGACATTCATCTGAAAACAGAAAGTATATACCGATGGGATTTTTTAATGAAAACTCAATCGCAAGTGATAGTTGTTTATCTATTGAAGGAGCAAAACTTTATCATTTTGGTATATTACATTCTGCAATACATATGACTTGGGTCAAAAATATGTGTGGAAGAATAAAAAGTGATTATCGTTATTCAAACGAGTTGGTTTACAATAACTATCCTTTTCCTGACAATCCAAACAACAAACAAGTAAAAGCAATTGAAACAGCCGCACAAAAGGTTTTAGATGCAAGATTAGAATTTCCTAATAGTTCACTTGCCGACCTCTATAACCCTTCTACAATGCCTCCAGCATTGGTTAAAGCACATAACGAGTTAGACAAAGCTGTGGATTTGGCTTACCGCTCACAACCATTTACAAGTGAAGCCAACAGAATGGAGTTTTTATTTGAACTCTATGAAAAATACACAGCAAACCTTTTTACAAAAGAGCAAGATAAAAAAAAGAAAAAGTGATAAAATAAAAATCCCTCATTCGAGGGATTTCATTTTTATATACAATAAGTATTATTTTACATCAACCAATTCTACATCAAAAATGAGTGTAGCTTTTGCAGGTATAACAGGTGGGTAACCACGCTCGCCATAACCCAACTCTTGTGGTATAATTAAACGAGCCTTCTCTCCTACTTTTAGTAAAGCAATGCCCTCGTCCCATCCTTTAATTACTCGCCCTTGCCCTAAAGCAAAATCAAGTGGTTGCCCACGCTCCACAGAAGAATCGAACATGCTACCATCTTGCAAATAACCCGTGTAATGTACTTGTACTATTTTGTTGGCTTCGGCTTGTTTACCTTCGGTTTTGTTTAGCTTAATCACTTTTAAACCTGTTGCAGTAGTTACGGTATCTTTACCCGTTACATCGTAAGGTTTTAGTGGTTCTTTAATTTCTAACAATTCTACATCAAATATCAAGGTTTCGTTTGGCCCAATTACCCCACCAGCACCATTTGCACCATAAGCCAAATGAGGAGGTATGGTAAAAGTAGCTTTATCACCCACGTTAAGCAAGGCAACGCCTTCGTCCCAACCTTTAATTACTTGCCCAACACCCAATTTAAACACAAAAGGTTCTGCCCTAAAAATAGAGCTATCAAATATCGAATCGTTGGTTAATTTACCGGTGTAGTGCATCACTACTTTATCGCCAGCTTTTGCTCTTGCACCATTACCTTCGTGTGTAATGGTATAAATTAAGCCGCTTTCTGTTTTAAATTCTTTTCCCACTAGAGTACGTTTTTTGTTTAAAGCAGAACAGGAATACATTAGCACGGTGGCTAACAGTATTCCTGTCCAAAATTTATTGTTGTATTTTTTAGTCATTCACTTTAATTAACTCCACCTCAAACACCAACGGCATTAACGATTTAATAACACCACCTGGAGGAGGATTTGAGCCATAAGCCAATTGATTTGGTAAGAAGAACTTGTATTTAGCACCTTCTTTCATCAATTGCAATCCTTCTGTCCAACCTTTAATTACTTGGTTTAAACCAAAAGTAGCTGGTTGACCTCTGTTTACAGAACTGTCAAAAACAGTTCCGTCAGGCGTTGTACCGTGGTAATGGACAGTAACGCTAGAAGTAGCCGAAGGATTTTTACCTGTACCTTCTTTCATTACAATGTATTGTAAACCACTTTCGGTAGTTACTACACCTTCTTTAGCTTTGTTAGCTTCTAAAAATGCAACGCCTTCTTTTAAGGTTTTTTGAGCTTCTTCTAATTTTAAATTACTAGCTGCATCAGCTTTACGTTTAAAATATATAGCAACTGCTTGTTGAAGTAATTCAGGAGAAATGGTATTTTCATCTTTTAATCCTTCTTTAATACCTGCCACAATAGCATCAACGTTTGCTTCAGCAAATTCTTTTTTAATGCTAACCGACATGTTTAAACCAATACCATAACTTACCGAGTCCACCTCATTAGCTAAAACAAAGTTTTTTGGAGTTGTTTCTGTTGCTGCTTTTTTGTCTTTTTTACCTTTCTGAGCAGAAACGGTTGTAATTGATGTTATAAGCGTAAGCGCCAATAACGAAGTTTTAATTTTTGAAATACGCATAGTTTATGTTTTTATTTTACTTTAATTAATTCCACTTCAAATACCAATGGCATAAATGGTTTAATTGGTCCTCCTGGACGTGGGTTTGCACCGTAAGCCAATTCTTGAGGAATGAAAAATTTAAATTTAGCACCTTCCTTCATTAACTGTAAACCTTCTGTCCATCCTGGTATAACTTGACTTACATTAAACTCTATACTTTTACCTTTTTCGACAGTACTTTCAAAGACGCTTCCATCCATAAGTGTTCCATGGTAGTGTACTTCTACATTAGATTCTGCAGTTGGTTGTTTTCCTTTACCTTCTTTCATTACAATATACTGTAAACCAGAAGCAGTTACTTTAACACCTGGTTTAGTTTTGTTTTCTTCCAAAAATTTCTCTCCTTGAACTTTAACATCGCCAAATTGCTCGTTAGCAGCTTTTTCAGCTTCTTCTTGTTGCTTAATCATAGCTTCTTGTTGCTTTCTTTGAAAGAAAGGCTGTAACACAGTTTGTAATTCTTCTATTGGAATAACCATTTCTGCCGAATCCAACACATCTTTAAAGCCTTTAATAAAAGCCTCGCTGTTTGCTTCAGAAAAATCTTTAGCAATATTGTTTGCCATGTTAGCACCTAAAGCATAACTAACTGAATCAATTTCGTTAGTTAACGTTACATCTGCAGATGAATCTCCATTGCTGCATGACATGATAGAAACTGCAACTATTGCAGGAAGAATAATTTTTTTCATTTGTTTTTTTATAGTTTTAAATTGTTATTTGATGTCAATAATTTCTAAATCGTACACTAGCGAAGCAAATGGTGGCACTATTCCAGTAGATGAACCATCCTCTCCAAAAGCGAGTTGCGAAGGTATGATAATTTTTGATTTTTCTTTATTTTTCATTCCTAATAATGCAATATCCAACCCTTCGATAACTTGGTTAGGAGTGCCATAAGTATATTCAAAATAATTCTCGTTATGGGTATTATCGAACTCAATTCCGTTAATAAAACTAGCTTGATATTTTAAGATTAGAGTTTTACCCAACTCCACCGAAACACCCTGTCCTTTTTGAATAGTTTGAATATACACTCCATTTTTATTTTTCACATTTGGTATTGTTCTAACAAATCTGTTCAACACTTTTTGCTCCAACAATTCGGGGTCGTTTTGTGCTTTAAATAAGCGAATTTTATCAAGTGTTAAAAATTCATAAATTTTTAGGTAGCCATCTAAAACAACAGAATCACTAACTGATGTCAAATTCAATTGATTACTTTTTAGATATCCAGGTTTTACTTTAAAATAAACACTATCTCCCTCGTTTAATTCTTTAATTAAATTATAAAATGGAGTGTTTTCGGGTTTAAATGGAATTACTTCGTACAGGTTATAAACAGTATCGGTTAACGCAATAAGTTTTATATCAGCTCTAACCGTATTCCCTTTTTGATACGATTTTTCGTTATCATCAAAAGCAAGTAATTTGTATGAGATGTTTTCATCGAGAACTGTAAACTCTTTTTTCTCGGGACGACAAGCAAAAAGTGATAAGAGAACAATAAGCACTATTAGAATTCTCATCTTACTTTAACTTGATTAATTCGATATCGTAAATAATAGTAGAACGAACAGGTATTTTCTCAAAATCACCAACTAATCCGTGTGCCAAATGAGATGGAATAATAACCCTGGCTTTATCGCCAACACTCATGTAACAAATGGCTTCTACAAGTCCACTCTCTACTCTATCACTGCCTATTTTAAACTCTTCGGGGCCTGTATCTTTGGTAGAATAGCAAACTCTTCCATCAATTAACGAAACTTCGTAAGCAACTACAGCTCTTTTGCCGATAGCAGCTTTTTCTCCGTCGCCTTTTTTATAAATCTGATAACGCAAACCTGTTCCCGTTGTTATCACATCCAATTTTCTTCGTTTTACATAGCCATCTATTTGTAACGATTCTTCCTCTGCCGCAGCTTTATTTGCATTAATCAGCGCTTCTTTTACTTGTTCAGGATTTAGTTCCATATCGGTATTTTGCTCGCTACCATTACAAGCAAACAACAAAATTCCAACTAATATTAAACACCAACTTTTCATCAACTATTTTTGGTTTTTATCAATGTTTCAAACTTTTGAATGGTTTCCTCTAACGATAAATCACTTTTACCTCCAGCAGCATAGATATGACCGCCTCCGCTAAAGTGTTTTGAGGCAAACTCATTCACATAGCAATCATCCTTCGAACGGAACGACATGCTTACATCTTTTTCCTTTTCGGTAATCAATGCTGCAAACTTAATTCCGTTGATGGATAAAGGATAATTTACCAACCCTTCGGTATCGCCACGTTTAAAGTCAAATTGTTTTAGCTCTTCTTGACTTAACGAGATATAAGCTGTATTTATTTCAGGAAAAACTTTCATTTTATTGGATAACGCATACCCCAATAACCGCAAGCGTTTTTCGGAATAAGTATCGTAAACTTCTTGATGAATTTTTGAACCATCAGCACCTAACTTTAAAAATTCGGCAATAATCTGATGTGTTTTTGCTGTAGTTGATGGATATCGAAAAGAGCCTGTGTCAGTCATAATTCCGCAATACAAACACTCTGCAATTGCTTTATCCATTTTATTCAATTCCTCCAACTTATCAATAAACTCATAAATCAACTGTGCAGTTGAACAACAATCAGTATCGACAAAATAATAATCTGCAAAATCTTGTGGGTTTTGATGGTGATCGATAACTACTTTAAAGGAATTGGTTTGAGCAATGACCTCTCCCATTTCGTCTATTCTGTTCAAGGCATTGTAATCTAACGAAAAAATAACATCACTTTTATTGATAAGTTCTCTTGCTGTTTCATTATTCGCATCAAAGTAAATAATGTCTTCTACATTCGACATCCAGTTTAAAAATTCTGGAAAAGCATCGGGAACCACAACACTTACATTTTTATTTATTTTTTTTAAAAATAGATACAAGCCTAACGACGAACCAATAGCATCTCCATCAGGAGATTTATGGGTGGTAATTAAAATGTGTTTTGCTTGTTTTAATCGTTGTTTAAGTTCTTGCATCTATGTTTGTATGGTTTATTAAATTAAAAAGCCCCGCAAATTGCGAGGCTAAATTAATATTATTTAATGTATTAGAATCCTGTTCCGTAGAAACCAGTTTTAGGTGTAGTCATGTGTTCGATTAAAATACCTACACAACCCATTTCGCTAGATTTCACCATTTTACCTTTACCTGAAGCTATGCCTTTTGATTTTCCACTTCCACCACCATCAGGGATAGAAATTTCTAAAATCAACCTTCTTGTTGTTTCAACAGAAAACTCAAGCTCTGAAGCATAATTGTCGGTAGAATTATCGTACAACAATTCTTTTTGCGTTTCTTCAACAATTCTTGTTTCTTTGGTTATCACTTCTTTTTGTTCTCCAGTTGGATAGCCATCTGCATCTAAAATATCTTCTTTCTCTTTTTTCTCCACCACTTTCTCTACTTTCACTTTTTTAGTCTCGTATACTTTAAAGGTAAATTGAGCACCTAAATTTTCATCCATACACAACGAAATTCTATAGTCTTGTCCTTTATAAACAATAACACTCAATTCAGAAGTTTGTCCTTTCGCAAACAAAGCACTTTTTGATTGTCCGTTAGGTTTGTACATTTCATTTTCAGAAGGAATACAAAAACTGGTATGGAAATAATTACAATACTGAGCTCTTGAAAGTGTTGGAAACACAAAAAGAGAGATTACAATCAGAAATATATTTAATTTACTTTTCATAACTAATTTTTTATTTTTTCAATTAATGTTTAAGCCTGAACTTTAACAATATTGTTTCTTATTTCGTTTACTTTATTTTTAATTGCATTAAATTGTGCTTCAGTAATCTTGATGTTTTCGCCACCACCTAATACCATTTTCTTAGCACCTTCTTTTTTCTTTAAAGAAATACCCGAACCTGAAGATTTTTCTTCTAATCCTGCAAAAACCGTTTCTAAATCTTTAAACCAACCATAAACTTCATTCACTTCTTCAGAGGTGTTGTATTTTTCTAAGTAAGCTAATAAGTTTTCTAAGGTTAATTTTTGGTCAGCTAATCTATCAATTGCAGCTTTATCTTTTTTATAGTTGGCAGTATTGCAAACAATGTATACAGTTTCTAACCAACCAGCAGAAGCAACTAAACCTAATTTATCACCTTGTTCGTTTTGCTCTAAATAATCAACTACCGAAAAATAAGATGTATTGGTAATAGCTACCAACGAATCTGCATTGTTCAAGTTATTTTGAACTCGCTCGATAAGTGATTTGTCAAAAGCAGAAGACAAACCTATTTGATCGGCAAGTTTTTGAACACTACCAAAATATTTAATAGATTCTTGGTACTCTTCAAACGCAGCAGTATAAGCTAAATCAGCCGAGTAAATACCAAAATTTAATGCCTGTTGTCTTGGATTGGTATAAGAACTTGCATTTTGAACTGGATTTAAAGAAGCCTTGTTATATTTCAACCCACTTTCTTTAATAAAACCAAACATTTCGTCTGGCGAAGGAATTTGATAATAACTTTCGTTTTTTACTTCTTCTACAACCTCTTCTACAACGTCGTCGTTAGTTTCTTCAACTTTGTCCTCTCCACCACAAGAAGTTAAAAATACTAGTGGAAATCCAACTAGAAGCGCTAATGCTAATTTTGATTTTTTATTCATGTCTACAAAAATTTGCTTTCGTCAAATGTATTAATATTTTATTTCAAACTCAATAAATTATTTTATAAAGATATAAATTAATGTTTTGGTACAAAAATTATCTTTTAGAAATCATCAGCAAACCTAAAAATGTAAGGAGTCCATTCACTATTAAAATCTCAAAATTAAATTGATAACCATTAAACAACTGAACCGAATACATATTAAGTAAAAAACTAATGATAGGAGCAAGAATACATACTAGCGGTACCCAATTATCTTTTACACTTAATTTGGTAAACAAACCAAATGCATAAAGCCCCAACAACGGACCATAAGTATAACCAGCAGCTTTAAACAAGGAGCTAATTACACTTTCATCGCTAATTAAATTAAAAATTAATATGGTTAAAAACATGACAAACGAAACCAATAAATGCACTCTTTTCCGAATGGTTTCTTTCTTCTCTTTTGGTTTTTTATCGATATTGAGAAAATCGATGCAAACTGATGTGGTTAAAGCTGTTAAAGCTGAATCAGCACTAGAATAAGCCGCTGCTATTAACCCTAAAACAAATAAAACACCTGCAAAAGTGGTTAAATGTTCCGATGCGATTAATGGAAATAAATCATCGGTTCGTTCTGGAATTTGCAAGCCCATTTTATTGGCATAAATAAATAATAAAGCACCTAAAACAAGAAAGGCAAGGTTTACAAAAATCAACACAAAACTAAAGGTAAACATGTTCTTTTTTGCATCACCAATGTTTTTACAGGTTAAGTTTTTTTGCATCATGTCCTGGTCTAAACCAGTCATTACAATAGTGATAAACATACCACTAAAGAAGTTTTTTACAAAGTGTCGTTTATCGTTCCAATCATCGAAAAAGAATATTTGTGAGTAATCACTACTTACTACTTCATGGTATAATCCGTCAACACCTAAACCTAATTTTGTGCTGATGATGTAAATGGTTATCCCGACTGAAACAAGCATAAATAATGTTTGAAGAGTGTCCGTCCAAACAATGGTTTTAATACCGCCTTTAAACGTATAAAGCCAAATTAGTACAATGGTTATTGCTACAGTAACATAAAAAGGGACTCCCCATTGATTAAAAACTAACAATTGCAACACATTTGCAACCAAAAACAAGCGAAAAGATGAGCCAATAACTCTTGAAAGAATAAAAAATGAAGCTCCAGTCTTGTACGAGTAAAACCCAAATCTATCATTAAGATAAGTATAGATAGAAACCAAATTAAGTCGATAATACATAGGCATTAACACTGTTGCAATAACAATATAACCGAAAAAATAACCAAACACCACTTGCATATAGGAAAACTGCGTTGCTCCTACCCAACCAGGAACAGAAATAAATGTTACCCCAGACAAGGACGCTCCAATCATACCAAAAGCTACCAAAAACCAATGCGACTGTTTCTTACCAGAAAAAAAAGCGTCGTTATCAGCACCTTTAGAGGTAAAATACGATACTATTATTAACATTAGGAAATACCCTAATATAAAAGAACTTATGACGATTGGACTCATACTATTGTTTATAAGATTCTTAACAAAAATGCTTGTTTTTTACGCTCATTAATAACGAAGACCGTATTTTTGATAACAATTAATTGTTGACAGCGTACGAATTATGCAAATTTCTTCACATTCATTTAATCAAGCTGTAGACCAGCTATCTTCCTTACCTGGTATTGGAAGAAAAACTGCTCTCCGATTGGTTTTGCATCTTTTAAACAAAAGCACTGAAGACGTAAAAGACTTTGGAAATGCATTTGTTCAACTTGCCGAAGAAATTAATTATTGCAACTCTTGCTACAACATTTCAGAACATCAAATATGCTCCATTTGTTCTAATGTAAACAGGAACGACCAACTGATTTGCGTTGTTGAAAATGTACTAGATGTAATTGCCATTGAAAACACCAACCAATTTAAAGGAAAATATCACGTTTTAGGTGGAATTATTTCTCCTATGGAAGGTATTGGTCCTAACGATATAAAAGTTACTGAGCTTATTGAACGAGTTAAAAACGATGGTATTACCGAATTAATAATGGCTTTAAGTACCACCATGGAAGGTGATGCTACCAATTTTTACATTTATAAAAAATTAAAAGATTTTGATGTAAAAGTCACCACCATTGCTCGAGGTATTGGTATTGGTGATGAGCTTGAATATACCGACGAATTAACTCTAGGACGCTCTATTTTAAACCGAATTCCTTTCGAAAACACCTTATCGTTATAAGCAATGAAACTATCAGTAATTATTGTTAATTATAATGTAAGGTACTTTTTAGAACAATGTTTAACATCTGTTTTAAGAGCTACCGCTAATATTGACGCTGAAGTTTTTGTGGTGGACAATGAATCGAAAGATGATTCGGTTGAGATGGTAAAAAATCTATTTCCTCAAGTAAAAGTTATTGCTAATAAAAAAAATGTAGGTTTCTCAAAAGCAAACAATCAAGCTATAGCCATTGCAAAAGGAGAATATGTTTTGCTTTTAAACCCTGATACTGTTGTAGAAGAAGATACTTTTGAAAAATGTATTGCTTTTATGGACAAACATCCTGAAGCTGGTGGTTTAGGTGTTAAAATGATTGATGGAAATGGTGTTTTCTTACCTGAATCAAAAAGAGGATTACCTACTCCTTCAGTTTCTTTTTATAAAATTTTTGGTTTATCGAGTTTATTTCCTAAATCTAAAGTATTTTCTAAATATCATTTGGGTTATTTAAACAATAACGAAACCAACGAAATTGAAATCTTATCGGGAGCCTTTATGTGGATGAGAAAATCTGTATTAGATAAAATTGGCTACCTTGACGAAAGTTTTTTTATGTATGGCGAAGATATTGATTTATCCTATCGAATTATTTTAGCAGGATACAAAAACTATTATTTCCCCGAAGCAAAAATCATCCATTATAAAGGTGAAAGCACAAAAAAAGGAAGTATTAACTATGTGTACGTTTTTTACAATGCCATGATTATTTTCTCGAAAAAGCACTTTGCAAAAAAAGCAAAAGCGTTTTCTTTTTTCATCAACATCGCCATCTATTTAAGGGCAATACTTGCAATTGTAGTTCGTTTTTTAAATTTTATTCGTCTACCTATTTTAGACACTCTAATTATCTCATCAGTATTGGCACTTTTAACTTTGTTTAAACCATTTATTGGCTTCCCAAATCAAATAGAAATTTCAAACGATTGGGGATTATTAAATGTATTGGTAGCCATATTTTCTTTTATTATAGGTTTAACTATTACCAAATCATATTCTAAAACCGTAAACATTACTCGAACATTAATTGGGCTTATTTTAGGCTCAATCGTCTTATTTTCGTCAAACAGTGTTTTTCCTGAAAACTCATCTTTTTCTAACAAATTCTTAATCAGTATATTATCTGGCGTATTTGTGTTTATTCCTTTAAGTAGGTTTATTCTTTACTATTTTGATAAATTAAAAATTAAACGAAACAATAAAAAAACCACACTTGTATCTGGCACAACTGAGTTTATAAAAGTTATCTCATCCCTTATTATTGGAAGAAATCCTTCAAGCGATATTTTAAATATTAAACACAATGATATTTATACGAGTGGCGACGAAAAAAAATTTATTGGAAAAAGAAATCAGTTACCCGATATTGCAGAGATCTATCAAGCAAACGAAGTTGTATTTTCATCAAATGATTTATCGTACAAGGATATTATTACGTTAATGAACAACACTAAAAGTAAGTACATCGACTTTAAAATTTCGGTAAATAATGACTTTATTATCGGTGGTCATCATGTGGAAAAAATTATAAAAAAATAATAGAAATACTTTTTTTATACCGCTAATTTATAGCTTACTTTTGTTCAAAATTTTAAACCTTAAACAAACAGCCACATGTCAAAAGTTCACAATTTTAGTGCAGGACCGTGTATTTTACCTCAAGAGGTATTAAAACAGGCTTCTGAAGCAGTAATTAATTTTAACAACTTAAACTTATCGTTGATTGAAATTTCGCACCGCAGTAAAGATTTTATTGCCGTAATGGAAAAAGCACAATCGTTGGTTCGTGAATTATTAAATGTTCCTGAAGGATATTCGATTTTGTTTTTACAAGGTGGTGCAAGTCTTGGTTTTTTGCAAGTGCCTTTTAACTTTATGAAAGTTAACGGTAAAGCTGCTTATGTTAATACAGGAGTTTGGGCTACAAAAGCACAAAAAGAAGCAAAAGGATTTGGCGAAGTTGTTGAAGTGGCTTCATCAAAAGATAAAAATTTTAACTACATCCCTAAAAATTACCAACTCCCTGGCGATGCAGATTATTTACACATTACAAGTAACAATACCATTTTTGGTACTCAATTTAAAAATTTTCCTGTAAGTAGAATTCCAGTTATTTGCGATATGTCTTCTGATATATTTAGCCGAAAAATTGATGTGAGCCAATTTGATATGATTTATGCAGGTGCTCAAAAAAATATGGGACCAGCAGGAACTACTGTATTTATTGTAAAAGATAGTGCTTTAGGAAAAACAGGAAGAGAAATTCCAACCATGTTAGACTTTAGATCGCACATAAAAGGAGAATCGATGTTCAATACACCTCCAGTATTTGCTGTTTATGTTTCAATGTTAACCCTACAATGGCTAAAAGATAATGGTGGTGTTGAATGGATAGAAGGAATTAACCAACAAAAAGCCGATTTATTATATAACGAAATTGATGCTAACCCAATGTTTGAAGGAACTGCTAATAAAGCTGACCGTTCGAACATGAACGCGACATTTGTTTTAAAAGACGAAAGCTTAAGCGAAGAATTTAATAAAATGTGGAAAGCCGCAAACATCAGTGGAATAGTTGGGCATAGAGATGTTGGTGGTTACAGGGCATCAATGTACAATGCTTTGCCTTTAGAAAGTGTGCAAGCATTGGTAGATGTTATGAAAGCATTTGCAGTTAAATTTGGTTAAAATCTATATTAAGAATTTATAAATAGATTCCGCATCAATCCTTCGACAAATTCAGGATGACATCTGCGGAATATCGAAAATAAAAAAATGAAAATATTAGCAAACGACGGTATTGCACCAATCGGAAAAATAAATTTAGAAAAAGCAGGTTTTACAGTAGTTACAGAAACTGTTCCTCAAAACGATTTAATTGATGTAATTAATAAAGAAAATTATGTTGGGATAATTGTTAGAAGTGCCACCAAAGTAAGAAAAGATATTATTGACGCATGCCCAAGTTTAAAATTAATTGGTCGTGGCGGTGTTGGTATGGATAACATTGATGTTGCTTATGCAAGAGAAAAAGGTTTACATGTTATCAATACTCCTGCTTCATCATCACAATCGGTAGCAGAATTAGTTATGGCTCATTTGTTTGGTGCAGTACGTTTTTTATACGATGCTAACCGCCAAATGCCTGCACATGGATTAAACGACTTTAATGGTTTAAAGAAAAAATACGGTAAAGGAATTGAACTACGAGGAAAAACAATGGGTATCATTGGTTTTGGTCGTATAGGTCAATCTGTTGCAAAATATGCATTAGGCTGTGGTATGAATGTAGTTGCTTTCGACCCTTTTATGGAAAAAGCAACTGTCTCAGTAGAAGTAGCTAATCAAACCGTAAATGTGGAGATTAAAACCATTTCTTTAGATGATTTACTTGCTGCTGCTGATTTTATCTCATTACATGTTCCTGCTCCAAAAGATGGTAGTGCAGTTTTAGGCGAAAAAGAATTCGATAAAATGAAAAAAGGTGTTGTAATTGCTAACGCTGCAAGAGGTGGTGTTATTGATGAAGATGTATTAATAGCTAATTTAAACTCTGGTAAGGTGGCTCATGCTTGCTTAGATGTTTTTGTTAACGAGCCTACTCCTCGTCAAGATTTGTTGTCGCACCCAAAAATTTCATTAACTCCACATACTGGCGCTGCAACAGAAGAAGCTCAAGACAGAATTGGAGAAGAATTAGCTACGCAAGTTATTGAGTTGTTAAAGTAATGGCTAAGATAATTCCATTTAAAGCTATTCGTCCAACACGTGATAAAGCCTATTTGGTTTCATCCTTGCCTTCTTATGTTTATAAAAAAAATATATTAACTGCTAAATTAGAGAGCAATCCTTATACGTTTTTACACGTTATAAATCCTGAATTTAGAAAAGACAACAAGACAAAACCAAACTCTATTGAACGATTTGAGAAAGTAAAAGAAAAGTTTGATGAGTTTAGAAAAAATGGAGTGTTTATTCAAGATAAAAAAGATTGCCTATACCTTTACCGACAAATTACACCACAAAACACTTATATAGGAATTATTGCTGGTATTTCTGTTGATGATTATTTAAACGGTACAATAAAAATTCATGAACATACACTAACTCAGCGTGAAGAAACATTTAAAATGTATTTGGATGTTTGTCAGTTCAACGCTGAACCCGTTTTGTTAACTTATAAAGACAACCCAATAATTGAAAGTATTATTAACAAATACCTTTCAAAACGCTCTGAATATGAGTTCTGTACAACCCATTTAATTAAGCAAGATTTATGGCTAATAGATAATGTAGAAGATATTAAAATACTTACTTCTGCTTTCGAGCATGTAAATGAAATTTATATTGCTGACGGACATCATCGTTCATCCTCATCTGTTTTGTATGCTAAAACAAGAAGAGAAGTTAATCCAAATTACAATCCTAACGATAAATTCAATTATTTTTTAGCTTACTTTATTGCCGAAAGCAAACTCAATATAGTTGAGTACAATAGAGTGGTAAATCATATCAATGGATTAACCGAAGATGAGTTTCTAAACAAACTATCTACATCGTTTGATATTGAATTAAAAAAATCAAGCTTTAAACCAACTCAAATCCATCATTTTTCAATGTATTTAAATAAAAAATGGTACTTGCTTAAAACAAAAGAAGAGTTAATTTCAAATAAAAATATCATTCAGAATTTAGATACAAAAATATTATCTGACCACGTGTTAAACCCGATATTAAACATCAAGGATTTAAAAACAGACGATAGCATATTTTTTATTGAAGGAACTAAAGGTGTTGAAGGTTTAAAAAAAGTAGTTGATTCTGGTAAAGCAAAGGTAGCTTTTGGATTATTCCCAGTATCTATTGAACAGTTAAAAGCAGTTGCTGATGCTAATGAAATTATGCCTCCAAAAAGCACCTGGATTGAACCAAAAATGAGAAGTGGATTAACCATTTACGATTTGAAGTAGTATTCATGTCTAAAATTAAAGAAAACATAAACAAGATTAAAAGTAATATCCCCAAAAATGTTACCCTTGTTGCAGTATCTAAAACCTATCCAAACTCCGCTATTTTAGAAGCTTACGAAGCAGGTCAAAAAGCTTTTGGTGAAAATAAAGTTCAAGAATTGGTTACGAAATACGAAACTTTGCCAAAAGATATTGAGTGGCACATGATTGGGCATTTACAAACCAACAAAGTTAAATACATCGCTCCTTTCGTACATTTAATTCATGGCATTGATAGCTTAAAATTGCTTACCGAAGTAAACAAACGTGCCCAATCAAATCAACGAAACATTAATGTTTTGCTTCAAATACATATTGCCAAAGAAGAAACCAAATTTGGTTTTTCTGAAGAAGAAGTTATTTCACTATTTCAGTCGAACGAGTTAACTAAACTAACCAATATAGCTGTTGTAGGCTTGATGGGAATGGCAACAAACACCCCTAACGAAGAGCAAATTAGAAATGAGTTTAAAGGTTTGAAAAGTTTGTTTCAAAAACTTTCAACTTTAAACTCCAAACTTACCATATTAAGTATGGGAATGAGTAGCGATTATAAAATAGCTATTGAAGAAGGTTCAACAATGATAAGAGTTGGTAGTTCCATTTTTGGAAAACGTAACTACAATTAATGACATCTTTTTGATAAAGCCACTTCTATATCCAAACCAACATTTGGCCACAACACACTAACACCATCAGCACCTTTATGTAAATCTTCGCATACTTTATTCAAAGATGCAATAGCCCCTGTTGCATTCCAGTTATTTAAATCTAATTCTCCAACAAGTTTTACAACATTGTCGGTAACAGTATAATCTAAAACAACTTCTTTTTCAATTTCGTTCATGGTAACAAAAAACGAACATTTTCCTTTTTCGTTGTCACCTTCTACTCCACTTACTTGTCCCATAATTATATCTGTTCCCATCATAGCACCAAAAAATGAATTTACAATTTTATCGTCTCTATCAGGATTAGTTGTATTTGTACTGTTGGTTAAAATTGTAAACTTAATAGTATTCAATACCTCTGCGAGTTTTGTCGATTTTTCACCACCGGTAATTAACACATCATTAAAAGAACCTCCAACAGCAACTTTCTCTGACGTTTTATAAGCCGTCCATTTCAAGCTTACAGCATTGGTTTTTTCATATTCATAAAAACAAGCTACTTCTTTTTCTGGTTTAGCACTGTCGTTTCCACAAGAAGAAATTATTAACGAAGAAGCAAATAAGATGGTTAAAAAATAGTTATTCATTTTTTTTGTTTTTAGGATTAATAACACAAAAGTAACAATTATCTATTTGTACTTTAAAAGAAGGTTTGGATAATCAGATATAATTCCATCTACACCTCTTTCAATCAATTTTTCAATTGTTTCAGGGTCGTTTACCGTCCAAACATGCAATTCTTTTCCAAATTTATGAACTTCATCAATTAATGCTTGAGTAGCATATTTGTGCTGTACAATAATTTCATCAACAAAATCGTACCTTCCTAAAGGTTTAAAGTTAATAGTAGTATCGAATGACAAAGGCAATTTAGCATGCTTTCCAACAAATAATTTTCCTGTTTTAACATGTTTATTTAGCTTATTAATCCTAAACAACGCCCTATCGTTAAATGATATTATTTTACACCATCCAAAAGCATCTTTATTCTTAATAATATTTAAGATATGCCTCTCAATATTTGGATAATATAAATAACTGTATTTGGTCTCAATAACCAACTCTACTCTACCGTTTATTAAATCAATAACTTGTTCTAAAGTAGGTATTCTTTCTTCTGCATAAACTTTATTGAATTTGATTCCAGCACTGAACTTCAACAAATCTATGTAATCCATGTTTTTTACAAAACCAAAACCATCAGTTGTTCGACGCAAAGTTCTATCGTGTAAAACAATAATTACATTATCATTGGTTTGTTGCACATCAATTTCAATTCTATCCACCCCTAAATCTAAAGCCAATTGAATTGAAGCCAAAGTATTTTCTGGAGCTAAACCTCCAGCACCTCTATGTCCAGTTATTATTAAAGGTTTTCTCATTACGCCTCTACTAAAGAATAATCGTTTAACTCATTATAAACACTATCTCTTTCAATCGGTTTTCGTCCAACTTCTTTGATTAAAGCAATCATTTGTTCAGAAGTCATTACAGGTTTCTGCTCTTCTGATCCAGCCATAGTATATATTTTAGTTGAATCATCAACGGTTCCGTCAATATCATTTACTCCAAACGACAGGAGTAGTTGAGTTGTTTTTCTTCCAATCATCGGCCAATAAGCTTTAACATGGTTAAAATTATCTAAAAATATTCTGCTCATAGCAAACACTTTTAAATCCTCAACAATGCTTACTTCGTTAATGCCTGACATCTGATTGTTTTTGTTTCTAAACTTTAAAGGAATAAAAGCATTAAAACCACCTGTTTTATCTTGCAACTCCCGCAATCTGTTCATGTGGTCAATCAAATGGGTATAATTTTCTAAATGCCCATACAACATTGTTGCGTTAGAAGGCATACCAACGGAATGGGCAGCTTCATGCATTTCTAACCACTGAGAAGACGTACATTTATCTTTACATATTTGCTCACGTATCGTTTCATCAAAAATTTCTGCTCCTCCACCTGGCAATGAACCTTGACCAGCATCTTTTAAAATCTGTAACCCCTCCTTATAACTTACTTTAGCTTTTCTACACATATACTCCAGTTCAACAGCCGTAAATGCTTTAACATGAAGCTCTGGACGAATAGCTTTTATGTTTTGAATAAGGTTTCTGAAATACTCCAAACCCATTTTCGGGTGAACCCCTCCAACAATATGTACTTCAGTAATATCTAGATTATTATAGGCTTTGATAGCATCATAAATTTGCTCTTCAGTCATTTCCCAAGCTTCATAATCATCTTTATCCCTCAGCATTCGAGAATAAGAGCAAAACTTGCAATCGTAAACACATATATTGGTAGGTTCTATATGGAAATTCTTATTAAAATAGGTTTTGTCTCCATGTCTATCTTCTCTAATATAATTAGCTAACATAGCTAATAAACTAAGTTCTGCATGTTGATATAAATACAAACCCTCTTCAGTATTTATTCTAGTTTTTCTTAAAACTTTTCTTGAAATATCTAACAGTCTATTATCAGTTATTGTTTTATTTAATAATAGATTCACGGTTTCACTTGACATATAAAAATCTTTTTCCAAAGATAAGATTATTAGACAAAAAAAAGAGTCCCGATTTAATCGGGACTCTTAATATTTATTAAAAAGTATTTAACTATTTAGATAAAATAACTTTTTTCGTTGTAACCTCTCCATTAGAAGATACTTTAACAAAATAAATACCATTTGGCTGATTACTTAAATCAACTTTCATCATATTTGAAGTTGTAGAAGCATTAGTTACTTCTTCCCCTATCATATTATAAACTTTAACAGTTCCGTTATTTTTTGGCAACATAACTTCAACTATACCAGTAGTTGGGTTTGGATAAGCCACAATTGATTGCAAATCTGCTAAATGAGACTGAACGCCCGTAGCGATATCGCAAACGATTGCTACAACTGTACCTTTATAAAGAACAGAATAAGCACTTAAATCTAACCAACCACCACCTGATTCATTAGCCCAAGTATTATTAGTTGTTGCATTAGCAACACCCATTACTATTGTGTCACCATTAAGTGGAGTAACATCATGATCATAACCAATAAAGAAAGCTCCAGCAGTTGCGCTCATCGGTATCGCAGGACTAATTGGAACTGAAATAAATTGATTTAAGTTTCCTGAGAACTGACCAGTAGTAATAGCTGTAGATGCAAGCACTGTACTTGGTTTTCCTCCTGCACCATTTGCATTCCATATTTTTAATTTAGCACCTCCAGTACCTGTTGATTGAACAAAAACATATCTAACCTCAACCAATTCTTTTGCACCAGCTGGTGAAGTAATTTTTGAAGCCCACCCATTATCATCATAACAGTTGTTTCCAACAATATATCCTTCTAAAGGTAAGTTACAAGCAGCCGCATCCTGAGTCCAATAAGCTCCTCCAAAACTTTCTGTATTCCAATCCCATCCAGCAACAGTAGAGTCACAAGTAACTGTTCCTGCTGCATTTACTGTAATATAAGCAGTTTTCGTTTCTGTATCAGTACCTGCAGCATTATCCGTAACTGTTAAAGAAACAGCATAAGTACCAGCAGTACTGTAAGTAATAGCTGGAGGAGTTTGACCATTAAATGATCCTGGAACACCACCCGTAAACGTCCAATTCCATGAATTTAAGGTAGCTGGGCTTGATGAAGTACTTGTAAAAGTAACTGTTTGACCTTCGTTTATTACCAATGGATTTCCAGTAAAATCAGCATTAATAGCTGCAACATTACAAACAGTAGATGTTAATAATGATGCTCTCCTAGGAGCACTTGCTAAAACAGCATCTACTCTAGCTTTTTGACCAGCAGTAAACATATACATACATGCATCATCTGTGTAATCCATATAATTCATATACATAGAACTAGGGTCAGAAGTACTACATCTTCCTCCTGATTGAGTAGTTTGTGGATAAGAAGGACAACCATAGTTTTCACCTTTTTGTTGTGGAGTGTCAGCTACATTATCATCTGCAGCACATGCAGATTCATCACCCCATATATGATACAATCCAAAACAGTGACCAACTTCATGAGTAGCTGTTCTACCTTTATTATAAGGAGCTGAAACAGCTCCAGTTGTACCAAAATAATTATACCCAATTACAACACCATCAGTATTAGCTGCTCCACTATTTGGAAACTGAGCATAACCTAGCACTCCATTTAAATCACCACCAAAACGAACCACCCATATATTAAAATATTTAGTGGGATCCCATTGTGTAGCAGCTTTCATTGCTTGTGTAGCAGATTGACCAAATGAAGCTGTACCATAATTTACTCTATTGATACCTGTTGTTGGCTGACCATTAGGATCAGTTTTGGCTAAACAAAACTGAATATCCATATTTGTTTTTACAGAATTAAAATATGATGTACTATTAAAATCTGAATTTGTAGCAGAAAAATCTGCATTTAATACAGTTATTTGAGACATCACCTGAGCGTCTGAGATATTTTCACCTGAACCTAAAGCATCACCATTATGGATAACATGGACAACTACAGGAATATTTCTTGAAGCTTTATTTGTCGAATTATTGTTCTGATTATTTTTTATAAGTTGTTCAAGCCATTCACTATACTCTTCTTTACTCTTTAAATTTGGATTAGCTTCTCTTTGTAAATCTTCCATTTCTGTTGTTACACATCTAATATGTCCAGAAGGAGTTCTTTTTGCGTTTTGAATTACTTCAAAACTCCTTTGATCATCAATTGCATTAATGTGAGTTGATTTAGTTATAGGAGCAGCTTTTCTTGAAGACTGACCAAACACCAAAATTGAACTCAATACCAACGATGAAATAAATAAAGTAGTTTTTTTCATGTTTAATTAAAGTTTAGTTTGTTTTAAAATTAGCAACTAAAATTAGTTATTTGTGTTAAATAAAACAATATGCGATTTTATTTATTCGATGAATCCTAAAGTTGTTCTGTCAAAGCAACCTTTTTTATATATTAATCGTCTTGGTTGAAAGGAGTTTTTAAAGTTAATATAGATAGGTCTTAAAAAATTTTATTCTCCCTTAAGAAACCCTGAACCCATTCAGGGTTTTTTTATTTAAACATTTTTCCAGGATTTAATATTTGATTCTTATCAAATAAAATCTTTATTTCCTTTTGAATTTTTATTAGAGTATCTGCAAAGGCAATATCCATATATTCTTTTTGAACTAATCCAATGCCATGCTCCCCAGATAGCGTTCCTTTTAACTTAACGCATAAAGAAAATATTTCTCGGATAGCCAATGAAATATTATTATTCCATTCTTCATTTGAAAGATTATTTTTCAAAATATTCACATGTAGATTTCCATCTCCAGCATGCCCATAACAAATAGAGGTAAATCCATATTTCGATCCTATCTCTTTTACTCCTTTTAACAAAGTTGGAAGCTCAGCTCTTGGAACCACTGTATCTTCTTCTTTGTAAATTGAATGTGATTTAACAGCCTCTCCAACTACTCGCCTAATCTTCCATAATCGTTCTTTTTGAGCATTATCATCTGCAAAAAGAATTTCATCACAATTAAAATTTTGTAGTACTTCAGTAATAATTTCACAATCTTTATATAGAACATCTAAATCATTCCCATCTACTTCTATTAATAAATGAGCTTGAACATTATCAGCAATTTGAAAAGAATTGTCTCCAATATATTTAGCTCCAAGCAAAATTGCATCACGTTCCATAAATTCCATACCAGATGGAATTACCCCCGCTTTAAATATTTCTGATACAGAGGCACAAGCGTCTTCAACTTTAAAAAAAGGAACCAGCATTAATAAATTGAATTTAGGATAAGGCAACAATTTAAAAACTGCTTTAGTAATAACTCCAAGAGTACCTTCACTACCAACAAACAATTGTGTTAGATTATACCCAGTTGAATTTTTCAAGGTATTGGCACCAGTCCAAACTATTTCTCCATTTGGCAAAACTACTTCAAGATTCAACACATAATCTTTTGTAACACCATACTTTACAGCTTTTGTACCACCAGAGTTTTCAGCCAAGTTACCACCAATAAAACAACTTCCTTTACTTGCAGGATCTGGGGGATAAAACAATCCTTTTTCCTTAACAGTATTTTGAAAAACTTCTGTAATAACTCCTGGTTCAACGGTTGCTTGCAAGTTTCTTTCGTCTATTTCTATAATTGCATTAAATCGCTCCATCGACAACAAAACACCTTTATTTATAGGTAATGCTCCTCCACTCAATCCTGTACCTGCTCCTCTAGGCGTTATTGCAATCAATTCTTGATTACAGAATTTCATCAACTCAGCAATTTCTTGTGGCGTTCTCGGTTTTACTATTACTTCTGGATGAAAAATCAAGTCTTCTGTTTGGTCTTGGCCGTATTTTTCAAGACTCTCCTTATCAAACAGTACATATTTCACTCCCACTATTTGTTGAAGCATTTTTATATGGTTATCACTTATTTTTGTATAATTCATTTATCAGATTTTATGGTCTAAAAATAAATAAAATACAAGATAGTTATTAACTTAAATAATACTAAAGTTTAACTTGTAATTAATAAACCCTTAGTTAAAATACTTTCCCTGCCACAGATTCTTTTCCTCCATCCGTTTTTCTATTTTAACTACCATTTCGAAGTTTTTAATCCCACCCCATTTTGGAGCAAGTAATAAATGACTGGGTGATTCACTAATAAAGCGTTCAATGATAATGTTTGGTCGGAGTAATGCCACAAAATCGCAAATAAAATCGATGTATTCTTCTGCTTCAAACAACTCGAATATGGCTGGTTCTGTTTTTAATTGTAAAGCCATTTTGGTATGTTTTACAATTTGCAGTTGATGTATTTTTAGTGTGTTAATCGGTAGTTTAGAAATTTCAACAGCATGTTTGAGCATTTCTGCTCGTGTTTCTCTAGGTAGACCAATAATTAAATGAGCTCCTAAATGCAACCCTTTATTTTTAGCCAACTCGTAAGCTGCAATGGTTTCTTCGAAAGTATGGCAGCGATTAATTAAATCAAGTGTTCTGTTTAATGTGCTTTCCACCCCAAATTCCAAAGCTATGTAATGAGTTTTAGCTAAATCCGACAAAAAATTTATCAAATCTTCATTAATACAATCAGGTCGTGTTCCAATTACTAAACCTATAACATTTGGATGATTAATAGCTTCTAAATACAACTCTTTAACTATATAAACATCGGCATAGGTATTGGTATACGCCTGAAAATAAGCTAAGTATTGTTGTGTTTTGTATTTTTTTGAGAAAAATGAAATCCCTTCATCTAACTGCTGAGTTATACTTTTACTTGGTTTACAATAATATGGATTGAAAGTGTTGTTGTTACAATACGTGCAACCTCCTACTCCTTTTGTACCATCGCGATTTGGACAGGTAAACCCCGTATTTAGCGAAATTTTTTGAACTCGTTCGTTAAATTTTTGCTTAATAAACGACGAATAATCGTTGTAAGGTTTTGAGGTATTCAAAAACAGAAGATTTGCACTAAGCTTTTTTAACAAACTCCGATTTTAAAGCCATAGCTCCAAAACCATCAACTTTACAATCAATATTATGGTCGCCCTCTACCAATCGTATGTTTTTTACTTTTGTTCCTACTTTTATCGATTTCGAATAGCCTTTAACTGGTAAATCTTTAACAATTACCACATCATCACCATTATTCAATTTGTTTCCATTAGCATCTTTCACAACCAATTCATATTCTGCTGCTAACTCTTCAGGACTCCATTCGTAACCACACTCAGGACAAGCAAATAAATTATTATTAGTTGGATATCCATAAGGGGAATTACATTTAGGACACGGGGTTATTTCTTCTTGCATGTTGTATTATTAAAAAAACAAAGCTAATAAAATGATTTAAACTAAAATATTTTCTATGCTTTTCTCTAACTCCACTTTACGTGCCTCACCAAGCTCCATATCTATATCTTTAAACTTAAAAAAAATTGTTTCTAATTCATTTTCACTCAATAAATTCTCTGCCAAAACAAATAATTCTTCGTTTTCGGCGGCAATATGGTCTAATAAATCATTGCAATACTCTTGAAGTAAGTTGTACGATTTTGGAAATTCCTCGTTATCCAAAGCTTCTTGAATTTCTTGAGTGTAATCTCTAAAACTTTCGTGATGTTGTTCAAATTCATCAATAATCCCCTGCAATACAAAATCGGGATGATTGTAAACGGCAGGAAACAATACTTCCTCCTCCTTACGGTGATGATATCCATCAGCATACTCTTTAAAAAACAATACTAAATTGTCAACAATTTCAATATAGGTTGCAGAATCTTTTTCCCAAAGACCATCAATGTTGTCTATAATTTTTTCTGCTTTCATTATAACGTCATGCTCTGCATACATTACACTTAAAGGATTATTTTCCATTTATATAGATTTTTTACTTCCTCTCATTCAATTTTGTGTTTTATACTTCGTTTTAAACTGAGAGTTAGGTATGTTTATAAGATCAAAATTAACAATAAAATAATAAAAGACAAAAACATCCTTTATTAAAATTATAGCTCAATTTTTTCAAAACTTCTATTTAAATACACACTAATCATTTCTCTGCGGTACTTTCGAGAATACATATCATTATCAACAGTTCTAGAACCCTTTATGGCTTTTTTAATTAGTTCTTGTTTATCATCAGTACTCAATCCTTCAACTACAACAGCTTTTGGGTCTACGCCAGATAATGCAATTTTTATCTTTCCCGCTTTGTCTATTGCTAAAGCAGAAGTTAGTGATGTAAATTCTAAACTTTCACGCTCACGTAATTTATAAAACGCCGTTTTAAACTCCCTGCCTAGAGGTAAATATATAGCTGTAACTATTGCTTCTTCGGGCAAGTTTCTAGGTTTTACACCATCACCAGAATAAATAGATTCAAGTTTTTGACGTTGTGTTCCATTAAAATCTATGTATTCAATTTCTGCATCCATAGCTATTAAAGCTGGAGCTGTATCAGAAACCAATTCCGAAAAACAAGCATTCTTACCTTGAGTTGCTATACAAATATCTCCATCGCATTTTAAACAATAACCAATAGATTCTCTCCACCATTCCGATTGATTGTAATACAAACAACGATTTTCGCACAATACATTACCTCCAATTGTAGCTGTTTTTCTAATCAATGGCGAACCTACCGAAAGAGCTGCTTCAATAAGCATTGGGAATTCGTTTTTAATGGCTTGATTAAATTTTAATTCTTCTAAAATTTCTAAAGCCCCTATTCGAAGATAATCGTTTTGTTTTTCAATTCCTTTTAAAGCTTTAATTTTGGTTAAATCTATCAAACAATCAGAGGTTTCATTTCCTTGAAAACGATTAACCATTACATCGGTTCCACCCGATAAATATTTAAAATTACCCAAATGGGCTTTTGCATGACTTATTGCTTCTTCAACTGTTGTTGCAATGATGTATTTTTTTTCTGCAATCATTTTTATTAGTTTAAAGTTTGTAAAGATTAAAGTTTATAAAGTTGAAATGGATTGTTTATTTGACCACTTTCAACTTTTCACTTTTAACTTTCAACTGATTCAATACCTCTTCCGAATTTATGGGCAACGAAGTAACTCTTATACCAACAGCATCAAAAATAGCATTGGCTATTGCCGGAATTACTGGGTGAATTGCTCCTTCTCCACATTCTTTTGCTCCAAAAGGTCCTTCTGGGTCGATGGTTTCTATAATATTGGTGTGTATTGGCGGAGTATCTTTGGTGGTAGGAATTTTGTAATCTACCAAATTACTGTTTACCAATAAGCCATTGTAATACTTCATTTGTTCACTCAACGCTTGACCCAAGCCCATGTGCCAAGAACCTTCTAATTGCCCTTCAACAGCTAAAGGATTCAACGCTTTTCCAGCATCGTGAGCGCCCCAAATATCAATTACTTTAACATGTCCTGTTGCTGCATCTACTTTTACCTCAGTAATTACCGCCCCAAAACTGTACGACGGGCTCAAACCCGCACCAGAACCTTTGAAATCGCCTCCTAATTTTGGTGAATTATATGCTCCTGTACTGTTTAAAGCGCCCACTCTTCGTGTCGAATTTTCAATAGCTTCTGACCACGACAAATCAACCTTTCCATCATTACTAAACACACGTTCGTTTTGGAAGTTTAGTTCATCTTTACTAACATTATGAAGTATTGAGATTGCGTCTAAAATTTGTTCTTTCAGGTTTTCAGCAGCAGTTTTTGCTGCATTACCAGCCATAAAAGTTACACGGCTAGAATAACTACCTAAATCTATTGGAGTTAGTGTTGTGTCGGCAGCTACAACAAAAATGTTATCTAAACTCAATCCTAACACTTCGGCAACAATAATAGCCAACATGGTGTCACTTCCTTGTCCAATATCACTAGCACCTGATGTTACCAAAACTCTACCATCTAAATCAACTTTTAAATGAACCACCGATTGTGGATATTCATTCCAATGAATTGGCAACGCACTACCGCTAATAAAAAAACCACAAGCCACGCCTATTCCATACCCTTCTGGTAATTTTTTAAACTTGTTTTTCCAATCCGACAAGTCCATTACTTTTTGTAAGGATTCTCTACTTCCGTTTGACGTTATTCTATACTGACCAACCGTTAAGGTATTTCCATCAAGAAAATTTTTCAATCTCATTTCACATGGATCCATGTCAATTTCATGAGCCAATCGGTCAATAATGGTTTCTACAGCATAGCGTGAATTTACAGCACCATGACCACGCATTGCACCACATTGTGGCTTATTAGTATAAACCCTACGTGTTCTAAATCCAAAGTTGTTTATTTTGTATGGAGCTTGTAATAAAACCCCATTGTAATATGATGTTACTACACCAAAGCTACCATAAGCACCTCCATCAATTATAATATCGGCATCTAATGCTTGAATAGTTCCATCTTTATTAACTCCCATTTCAACACTCATTTTGGATGGGTGACGACCATGGTTGGTTAGAAACACTTCTTCTCTATTAAAGCGCATTTTAACAGGTTGTCCTAGAATTCTAGATAAATGTGAAATAATAATTTCATGAGGAAATGGGTCGGATTTACCACCAAAACCACCTCCAACATAAGGCTTTACAACCCTAACTCTATTCATTGGAACTTCTAATACTTTGGCTAAATATCGATGTAAATAATGTGGCACTTGGGTTGCCGTAATAATAGTTAACCCATTTTCGTCCCACCATGCAGTTGCAGCATGCGGTTCAGTAAACCCGTGATTAATTCCTTGAAAATCAAAATCAACTTTAACTTTATGGTCGGCAGCAGCTAAACCTTCTTGTTGGTTTCCAAAACGTAATTCAGCCTTTTTATGAATGTTGTTGTTAAATTTTCCGTATTCGTGAATTTTCTCGTAATCACCAATGTCTTCACAACATTCTTCCATATCAAAAAATGGTCGTAATGGTGTATAATCTAATTTAATTAAAGCACATGCTTGTTGAGCAATTTCTTCTGTATCTGCAGCAACAGCAGCAACAATTTCGCCAATATACCTTGTTTTTTCTACAGCCATTGCTGTTTCATCTTGCGAAATAGGTAAAACACCAAACTTTATAGGTAGTTCTTTACCAGTAATAACGGCTCTTACTCCAGGCAATGCCAAAGCAGCTTTAATATCTATTTTATTGATTTTAGCATGAGCGTGCGTACTTCTCAAAAACTTACAACATAAGGCATTTTTAATTTTAATGTCATCAGCATAATCAGCTGTTCCTTGAACTTTTTTTGTTGATTCAATATATGGTCTACCCTGTCCAACCATTTTAAATTTTGAAGCATCACTTTTTGGAAGATGTCCTAAAGGTGGATGAAGATGATTTTCTTCTTTTACGTATGATTCAACAGCTTCAATAATTTTTTTGTACCCAGTACATCTACATAAATTTCCTGATAATGCTTCTTTAATTTCATCGGTAGAAGGATTAGGGTTTTCTTCTAAAAAATCTAACGAAGTCATAATCATACCAGGAGTGCAATAACCACATTGTATGGCACCTTTTTCAACAAATTTCTCTTGTAGCTTATGCAGTTTATTTTGGTCAGCAACGCCCTCAATGGTCGTAATTACACATCCTGCAACTCTTAATGCTGGAGTAACACAACTTTGAACAGCTTTTCCATCAACAAAAACAGTACAAGCACCACAACTTGCCTGCTCACAACCCAGCTTTGTACCTGTTAAATTTATTTTTTCTCGTAAAACCTTCGCTAAAGTATCGTGTGGCTCTACAATAACTTTGTATTCCTTTCCATTAACGATATAACTTACTATTTCCATATTGTTTTCTTTAAAAACTATTCCAATTTTTATAAGCCAGCTCCTATGCTTTTTCCGCCATCAACATAAAGTGTTTGCCCTGTAATAAACTGTGTTTTTTCACTACTTAAAAATGCTACTGCATTGGCAATATCTTCAGGTTTACCCATCGATTTTGTAGGTTGTGCCTGAATCAATTTTTCTTGAACATCTATAGGTAATTTTTGAGTTAAAGGCGTATCAATTAAACCAGGAGCAATAGCGTTTACTAAAACACCATGTTTACCTAACTCTAATGCTAATACACGTGTTAAACCTACCACTCCAGCTTTTGATGCAGAGTAGTTTGATTGACCAGGGTTTCCCAACCATGCTCTTGATGTAATGTTTACTATACGTCCATTTTGTTGGTTTTTCATAATGCTGGCAGCATTTTTACACATGAGCCAAGTTCCTTTTAAATTGATGTCGATAACCGCATCAAAATCTTCGGTAGGCATTTTCCAAATTACATTGTCTTTTATAATTCCAGCATTGTTGACCAACACATCAACATGTTTGTGATTTTCGAGAACTGAATTATAGAAAGAATTAACAGCCTTTTCATCACTAATGTTACATGAATAAAAATGAGCATTTTCGCCTAATTTTTTTGCTAACGAAGTTCCTGCTGTTTCATCAACATCTACTAAAATAGTGATGTATTTTTCATCAATCATTTTCTCGGCAATGGCTTTTCCTATTCCCTTTGCTGCCCCAGTAACTATGGCTACTTTCTTTCTCATTTCTTGTTTTTTATTGATATTAATTTTGCTAATATGCTAATGGCAATTTCTTCTGGTGTTTCTGCTAAAACATCAATGCCCATAGGCATATCAACATTGTTTAGTTGTTTTTTTGTTGCTATTCCCGCATCTAAAAACATTTTTTTTGTCATTTCTACTTTTCTTTTACTGCCAATCATTCCAATATAAGCCGATGGTTGTTTGATGCAGTAAGACAAAATATCTCTATCTATTTCATGCTCATAGGTTAAAATTGCCACGTAAGTGTTTTTATCAAATGGCAATTTTGGTAAAATTTCTTTATAGTCAACATTCAATTTATTTACTTCTATAACAGCTGATAATTGGTCGATGTATTCTTTTCTATCGTCAATCACAAAAATTTCAAAATCCAACACTTTAGCAAATTTGGCTAATGCTTGTCCGGTATGTCCTGCTCCAAAAATGTAAAGTCGTTTCATTTTTTCTATTGGCTCAATAAATATTTCTACAGTTCCGCCACAACACATGTTATGCTGGTGCAATAAATCGTGTTTGAACAGTTTTGGTTTATTGCATTTTAATTGATACAGTGCATTTTTTATTACTTCCTTTTCTAAACTCCCTCCCCCTATTGTTCCTTTAATAGTGCCTGATGAATACACCAACATTTTTGAACCAACTTTTCGTGGTGTAGAACCTTTAGTATGCACAATGGTGCATAACGCAGCATCAACTCCACTTTTTCTTATCTCTTCTATTTCGTTATATATGTTCATTTATTGCATCATGGTATTCTAAAGGAGTATTAATGTTTATAAGGATATCTGAATTATACACCTTAACATATTTCTTTTCAAACTGATTGGTAAGCTCTTTTAAGGTTTCGTACTTCATATAATTGTCAACAATCTCTCTAATTACATTCTTACTTATTATAATAGGATGTCCTGCTTTTTCTTGATATTTTGGTATAGTTACTCCATCACTAATTCGTTCCTTATATAATGTATTAATAACTGTTTCATCTATAAATGGGTTGTCAACATTTTGTATAAAAGCAACATCTACATCTCCAACTACTTTTAAAGCCAACTGTAATGAAAACAATCTTCCTTTTTCTGGATTTTCAATTTCTACAAACGTTGCCTTTTTTTTTAGTTGTTCAATTCTGTCTGTATAAGCTGTTAAAAAAAACTTTTTATTTAAAGAAATAACTATTTTTTTAAACCCAACCTCATTATAGCTGTTTACTATGTTTTCTAAAAAGGTTGCATTGTTTACAAAAACCAACCAAGGTTTTGGAGAATTCATTCTGCTTGAATTCCCTCCTGCCAATACGATTACTGCACAATTATCCAATGTTATCTATTTATAGAAACTAGTGTTACTAAGTACCTCAAATTAGTGATTTTACGAAATGACTTTTATCATAAAAAAGCCCTTTGATTTTACGAACTTATGATTAACAAAGTAGAATTACTATGATGAGCATCATAAACCACAGAAAAAGTGTTTGCTAATTTTATTCTCGAATTATGACTCAATTGTAACTATACCAACCAAAGTTTTCTTTTTTGCTTGATAGCAAGGTATAGTCTCTCATTTTTAACATCAAGTAAAAAAGCAAACCCAAACAAAGTTGGTTAAGTTTTGAACTAAATGTTAAAATATGAAAGAACTAAAACAAATAATTAACGAATGTAAGGAATTATCGTTCGATTTAAATTTCACCAGAGCAAAAAAATGGAAAGAAGAAAAACCAGGTAGAGTTCTAGTTGGTTATATGCCTATTTATTTTCCTAGAGAAATTATACACGCTGCTGGTGGTATGCCTGTAGGTATTTTTGGTGGTGGCGATCGCAAGCAAATTATAAAAGGAGATGCTTACTACCAATCTTACATCTGCCATATACCCAGAAGTATAATGGAATTAGCTTTAGATAAACACATGGATCATATCGATGGTTTTATCTTTCCATCTATTTGTGATGTAATAAGAAACCTTTCAGGGATTTTTAAACAACATAAATTAGGAAAGTTTGTTAAGTACATGGATTTTCCGCAAAATTTCTTACCTCAAATTGGGGGTGTATTCTACCAACAAGAAATGGAACATGTATTGGAATACATTAAAGAGATTAACGGTGTTGAAGTAACTACCGAAAAACTAAATCATTCAATAGAATTATACAATAAAAATCGACAACTAATTTCTTTGATATACGATATCCGACAAGAATATCCTTGGAGATTAAGTATTGAAGATGTGTATCATATTGTTAGAGCAGGAACAGTTATTCCAGTTGAAGAACACAACGAAATATTAGAACAGGTTTGTGCTCACATTAAACAAAACATTGGTGTACCACAAGATAAAATTAAAGTGGTTATTTCTGGTGCTTTTTGCGAACAACCAGCAGTAGGTTTAATTAAAGCTATTGAAGAAGCAGGATGCTATGTAGTTGACGATGATTACATGTTGGGTTCAAGAATGATTCTTGGTGATATAGATGCTACAACAAACAAACCACTAGAAGCAATTTCTAATTCTTACATCAATCAAAGTCAATACTCATCTTCTATTTATGATGTTCATAACCCGAAAGAAAACAGATTGGCCAAAATTGTTAAAGATAGAGGTGCTAATGGAGTCATCTTTGCTTCAGCAAGTTTTTGTGACCCTAGTTTACTTGATGCTCCAATTTTCCAAAACGCTTTTAATAAAATGGGAATCCGATACATTGCATTTCAATACAGCGAAAACATTAATCAATTTAAAGTAATTAAAGAACAAGTGGGTGCTTTCTCTGATTCAATCAAATTATGGGAAGATGAACCAGCAGCAGTAAGCAACATCAATTTAACTGCTACCGATTCTTGCAAACACTAATAATCTCTATTAATATGAACAAGTTTAATTATTTGATGTTATGGGTTAAATCAACTTATAAGCTTTAAACTTTAAACTTTAAACTTTTAAAATATGTCTCAAGAAGCTCAAAAAGAAAAAAGTATGATTCTCCAAAAGGAGATGGTAGAAGGACTTTTTAACGATTTAGCACAAGCAAAAGAACTAGGAAAAAAAGTGTGTTACACCTTTATTCCAGGTAATCTTTCTGAACTTATCAGAACGTTTGATATGCTACCTGTATATCCAGAAATAAATGCTTTGCAAAGTGCCATGCGTAAAAAATCGGGTGGTTATATTAAAGAAGCTGAAAAAAATGCACACTCTGAAGATGTATGTACCTATGTAAAATGTGATGTCGGTATGCTTATGAAAGGAAACATTGGTCCAACTGGAACAAAAATTCCTGAGCCAGATGTGTTGCTTTTAAGTTATACAGGCTGTTTTACTTTTATGAAATGGTTTGAAACACTTAAAAGAGAATACCCAAATGCAAAAGTGATTATGGTACACACTCCTTATCAGGAAAATGCTAAAATGACTCCGCAAATGGTGGAATACATGGTAAAACAATTTAAGGAAGAAGTTATTCCTCAAATGGAAGAAGTTACTGGTATTAAATACGATGAGGCAAAATTACAACGTATGTTGGCATTATCAAAAGAAGCTGAAGATTGGATTACCAAAATTTTTGATACTACCAAACATAAGCCGTCTCCTATTGATGCTTACTTCGCTGGGGTATACTACATTGGTCCAATTAACATCGGTTTTAGAGGTACCGAACAAGCAGTTGAGTATTATAAAGAATTATACAACGAAATTCAAGAGCGTATTCGTTTAGGATTAGGTCCAATTACTCCAGAAGGAGAAATGAAAGAAGAAAAATACAGATTGGTTGTTGAAGGCCCTCCAAACTGGACAAGTTTCCGTGAGTTTTGGAAAATTTTCTATGATATGGGAGCCGTAATTGTTGCTTCATCATATACAAAAGTAGGTGGTGTTTACGATATGGGATGGAGACACGACCCATCACGACCACTTGAATCGTTAGCTGAATATTGCATGAATTGTTACACCAATTTAAATATTCCACAACGTATTGATTTGTTATCGAAATGTATTACCGAATACCAAGCAGATGGTTATGTAACCAATTCTATCAAGAGTTGTAACTCATTCTCTGCTGGACAATTAGGGATGATGCGTGAAATTGAAGACCGTTTAGAAGTTCCTGTAGGTTTTATCGAATCTGATTTGGTTGATCCTCGATACTTCTCTTATTCAAATATCAAGAACCGTTTAGAGTCGTATTTCCAAATGTTGGCTCAACGAAAAATGTTAGAAGAACAAGAATCACAATAGATAACCACAGTTGAAAACATCGTTTAACCACGATTAAACTCTTAAAAAATGAAAAAATACTATTTAGGAATCGATTTAGGCTCAACCACTTCAAAAGCAGTTATCATTAACGAAAAAGATGAAATTGTTGGAAGAGGGATAACTAACACAAGAGCTAACTATAAAGTTGCTGCAGATATTGCACGTGAAGAAGCCATCTATGATGCTCGTTTTAACTTATTACAACGTAAAATTGGAGAAGATGTAACCAAGCCTGAATTTAAAAAATACATGCAGGATTTACGTAGCGTATTTCAATACGGACAGTTTAGACGACGTATGGAAAGTTTAGAAAAAATGCTAAACAAAACCGTAAATGAATTTTCGTACGAGAATAAAAACCAAATTTCAGAAAAACTAAAAGAAATTCTTGAAACCATTCGTCCACAAATTCATCACGAATTTATCAACGAAAATTTGGGTTCAAAAAATCAATTTTTTAGAGACATTGTAAGTGAAAAATACAATGTTGAAGTAGAGAAAAAAGGTGCAGAATTTTACGAGCCATTAATGTTGGCTTTTGATAAAAGCATTACACCTATAGAAAACGAAATGGTTCAATACAATTTTAAAGAATTGGTGTTGGAAGCCATGAAAATTTTGGACGAAAAATACAAAGGTTTAGCCGACCAACAAGAAGATGGTAGCAACGAAGACTGGTATTATGCCGAATTAAACGCAGTTAAAAACAACTACAAAAATGTAGAGTTTACTTTACGTGACCACATTAACGATATCGCTGATGAGGAAATTCACATTGCTAAAATGGTTGGTACAGGTTATGGTAGAGCTCTTTTACCTTTCCCTGAAGATTGTATTAAATCAGAAATTTTATGCCATGCTTTTGGTGCTCATGCTGTTTTCCCTAATACTAGAACAGTTTTAGATATTGGAGGACAAGATACCAAAGCTATTCAAGTAGATAGCCACGGGTTGGTTACCAGTTTCCACATGAACGATAGATGTGCTGCTGGTTGTGGTAGATATTTAGGCTACATTGCTGATGAATTTGGATTATCGTTAAACGAACTCGGACCAGAAGCAAACAAAGCAACAAAAGAAACCACCATTTGTTCAACTTGTACCGTATTTGCTGGTGCAGAGGTAAAAGAATTGTTACACAATGGCGAAGAGCGTCCAAATATTTTAGCTGGATTACACAAAGCTATTGTACAACGTGCCATGTCATTAATTGCTCGTTCTGGAGGAGTTAGAAACGAGTTTACATTTACTGGTGGTGTTGCCAGAAATGAAGCCGTTTTAAAATATGTTAAACAAATGGTTACCGATTCTTATGGAGAAGTAACTATGAACATACATACTGATTCCATCTTTATGGGAGCATTAGGAGGAGCAATGTTTGCAAGAAGAAACATTAGTGCTGATTTACCTACTGCTAAAGAGAAAAAAGAAACAGCTGAATAAGTTTTACTAATCTTTAAACATCTAACGATATGAAAAATACAATATATACCATGGGAGTTGACGTTGGCGGAAGCTATGTTAAAGCCGTTTTAATGGAGTACGACAAACAAACTGGCGATCATAAATTGATTGACAAACAAACTGAAAAAATTAGAAAACGTAATCCAAAGGATGTGGTGGTTGATGCCGTTGACATGATTTTGGAAAGAAACAACTTAAACTACGATAATGATATTGCTTATTTAGCATCTACAGGTGAAGGTGAAATGGTTGAGAAAAAAACAGGTCACTTTTACAGTATGACATCTCATGCTCGTGGAGGTATTTTCTTTGCTCCCAACGCAAAAACTGTTGTGGACATGGGTGGATTGTATGTTAGAGCCATTAAAATTGATAACCGAGGAAAAGTATTGGATTACAAAATGACTGGACAATGTGCCTCAGGATCTGGTCAGTTTATTGAAAACATCTCTCGTTACTTAGGTTTAGCAATCGAAGAAGTTGGTGAAATTTCGTTAAAAGCTGACAATCCAGAAGTTCCTTCAGGCATTTGCGCTGTGTTAGCCGAAACGGATGTTATTAATCTTGTTTCTAAAGGACTATCTACACCAAACATTGTAAAAGGAATTAACATTTCTATTGCGCAACGAGTAGTTAAACTATTAGGCTCACTAAATGCCGAATCACCTATTGCTTTAGTTGGTGGTATGGGTATGAATGTGGGTATGATTCAAGCCATAGAAGAATTGTCGTCTGAAAACAAGAAAAAATCGTTTGAATTTGTCGCTCATCCTGATGCTATTTATTCAGGTGCTATTGGAGCAGCACTTTGGGGTGGTTTCAGATATTATAAATTAAAGGAAAAGGAAGCTGCTGTGGTAGCTTAAAACATGATTAATGACTATAATTCTTAAGCGTTTAGCATAAATTCTTGAATAATTGAAACATGAAACAATTAGATTCTGAACATAAGCTTGGTGAAGTACTTCCTAATATTGCTACTTTATTAAACCAAAATGTTAAACGGTTTGAGAACAACATCGTTTATCAAGAAAAAAATAAAGAAGGTAACTTCGAAGGTATTTCGTGGAAAGATTTTTACAATAACATTCAAAACATAGCTTACAATCTACAGCAACAAGGTTTTAATAAAGGCGAAAAAATTGTTATTTTTTCTCGAAATTGTTTAGAAATGCTACAGCTCGAATTGGCAGTAATGGCTTACGGAGGTATAGTTGTTCCTATTTTTGCCAACTTTAAAAAAGATACTGCTGAATTATTAATCAACCATTCTGATGCCTCTTGGTTGGCTGTACAAGGCGATGCTCAACTTTCTAACTTGGGTACAGATTTAACCCTCAAAAAAATATATTCATTCAGCAAAGTTACCGATGTTCGTTTTCCAGATTTAAACTATTACGAAGATTTACTGGTTCAACGACCAGAAAACACCTCAGTATTTGATACAGAAATAAAACCCGACAGCATTTGCCTAAACATGTACACTTCTGGTACGATGGGTATTCCAAAATGTGTTCAGTTAATGCATAAAAATATTTTGTCGCAGCAAGCGGCATTATCTATAGTTTGGGATGTTACTGAACACGACCGATTTTTAGCTTATTTACCTTGGCACCATAGTTTTGGTGGTATTTTCGAATTATTTACAGCATTGTATAATGGAGCAACATTCTCGTTAGAAAGTAGCTATGGTAGAGATGCCAATACCATTTTTGAAAATTGGAAATTGGTAAAACCAACTATTTTTTTTAGTGTTCCAAAAGTATATCAATCGCTTTACGACTTAACTCGAGAAAGCAAAGAAGCAGAAAATATTTTCTTTAATTCAGGGTTAAAATTCATTTTTACTGCTGCTGCTGCCCTACCCGAAAAACTCTCTAACGAATTTGAAAAACGCGGTATTAAAGTAGTTGAAGGTTGGGGTTTAACAGAAACTTCACCTTGTTGTACTTTAACCGATCCTTCGTTGAAAAGAGAAACTGGCGTTGTTGGAAAACCAATTCCTGGTGTAAGTATAAGAATTGCTGACGATGACGAAATTCAAGTAAAAGGTCCAAATATTATGGTGGAATACTACCATAACGATGAAGCCAATAAAGATGTATTTACTGAAGATGGTTGGTACAGAACTGGTGATGTTGGAGCAATAACCGATAATGGATTAAAATTAATTTCTCGAAAAGACCGCATTTTTAAACTTTCAAACGGCGAAAAAGTAATTCCTACAGATTTAGAAAAAGCCATTGAATTAAAATGCCATTACGTTCAATACGCTGTGGTTTCGGGTAGTGGCGAAGAACATCCTGTAGCATTAATCTTCCCAAATAAACGACTACTAGAAAAACCGGATTATGAATTATCTCCCGAAGATGGTTGTTTTTGCCCAAGAAGTTTAAACGAATTAGGCAAATGTTTAACAGGTTGTTTACATCAGGCTAACGAAAGTATTGGTCAAAAATTCGCAAAAGTAAAATCGGCAGCTATTATTCTTGATGAATTGTCGTTAGACAACAACACACTAACACCATCGATGAAAGTTGCACCAAAAAACGTGGTAGAAAAATACAAAGCACATCTATTCAACATGTATGGCGATAATGTTCCTGTAGAAGAAGAAGTTTATATCATTGATTTAGAACCTAATAAACTGAATTCAAAATGTACAAAATAAAATCAACAGATAAAATGAAAGAGATAATGGGCAATTATTTTAGCTCATTAGAAACTGGCAAAAAGAAAATTGCTTGGTGTACAAGTGTTGGCCCTGCTGAATTGCTTCGTTCATTTGGTTTTGAGGTATATTTCCCCGAAAATCATGGTGCTTTATTAGGAGCTACTCGAACTGCAATGGATTATATTCCAGAAGCAATTAAATGCGGATATTCTGGTCATGTTTGCTCCTATACTACTGCTGATATAGGTTCTTATCTAAAAAAAGAAACTCCACTTCAAACACATTATGGTTTAAGTGGTCATCCAAAACCAGATATCATAGCATACAATACCAACCAATGCCGCGAGGTGCAAGATTGGTTTACTTTTTTTGCTGATGAATTTAACTGTCCTATAGTTGGTATTCAACCGCCTCGACATGTTGATGAAGTAACCGATGAAATTGTTGAATTAGTGGTTAAACAATTCAAACAAATGATTCCTGTTTGTGAGCAAGTTAGCGGCAATAAATTTGATTTAGATCGTTTTAAAGAAACAGTACGACTAAGTAAAGAAGCCACTTTATTATGGCAAAAAGTATTAAAAACATCAACAGCAATGAATGCTCCATTGAGTTTTTTTGATGGAACCATTCACATGGGACCAATAGTAGTGTTGCGTGGAACTCAAGTTGCAAAAGATTATTACACTACCCTTTTAGCTGAATTAGAAGAAAATGTAAAAAACAACATCGGCTTTTTACCAAAAGCTAGAACTAGAATTTTTTGGGAAGGAATGCCTATTTGGGGTAAGTTACGTATGATGAGTGATTTATTCACCTCAAATGGTGCAGCAGTTGTGGCATCTACTTATTGTAGCAGTTGGGTTTTTGATAAATTCGATGAAAACGACCCATGGAATTCAACAGCTAGAGCTTATACCGAAATTTTCATCAACAGAAGTGAAAAAGCCAAAATGAAAATGCTTACCGATTGGTTTAAGGAATACAAAATTGATGGAATAGTTTATCACGATACCAAAACATGTTTTAACAATTCGAATGCCAAATTTGGTATGCCTCAACGACTACAAAAAACAACAGGAGTAAGGTCATTAATCATCGAAGGCGATTTGTGTGATTTAAGATTTTTCTCCGAAGGGCAAAGCATTACTAAGGTAGAAACATTTTTAGAGCAATTGGAAGAACAAAAAGTGTTTTAATGAAAAAAAATATTGTCATATTAATCTCATTTTTATTTTCCTTCAGTGGTTTTTCTCAAACCATCTCTTGGGCTAAAAGTGCTACCGGAACAGGTTTAGATGAAGGTAATGCTATTGTTGTAGATAATAATGGTTATACATACATTACGGGTTCTTTCGAAAGTGCTACGTTAACTTTTGGAACACAAACCATTAACAACACCTCCCCCGGAACATCTGACATTTTTGTTGCTAAATTCGATTTAAACGGAAATTGTCTTTGGGCTAAAAATGTGGGTGGATTTAGTGATGAATACAGTACTGCCATTACTGTTGAGAAAAATACTGGTGTTGTTTATGTTGCTGGTCATTTTAACAGTACATCTGTAACATTTAATGGTTCCCCAATTAATAACAATGGATATTCCGATTTAATTCTGTTAAAATACAATACATCAGGGGTTGAGCAATGGGGAAAAGGTTTTGGTGGAGTTGATGAAGACCAAAGTACGGGATTAAGTATCGATCAAAACAATAATGTTTATCTAACTGGTCATACTTGGGGAGGTATAAATTTTGGAAGTACCACAATATTAAATAATGGTGCAGTAGATTTATTTATTGCTAAATTTAATTCATCAGGGACTAATTTATGGGCAAAAGGAATTGGAGGTTCGGGTTCAGATAGAGCAACTTCAATAAAAACAATAGCTAATGGAGAATCTTACATTACTGGGTTTTTTGATAGTCCAACAATAGCCTTTGGTTCAAACACACCTCTTACCAATGGCTCATTTGGCGACGATTACCTTTTTGTTGCTAAATATGACGCAAGCGGAACAGCTATTTGGTCAAAATCTGCATCATCAGTAAATGGTGGTGTTTGGGGAAATAGTATTTCAACCGATAACAATAATGACGTTTATATTACTGGATGTTTTGATGGAACTTCTATGACTATTGCGAATGTTATTGGAAATTCAAATCCAAGCTACGATAATGTATTTGTTGCAAAATATTCTTCTAACGGAGTTGAACAATGGGTAGTAAATCCAACATCTGGACCAGAGGGTAATGAAGCGTACTGCATCACTACCGATAATTTAAACAATGTTTACATTTCTGGATGGTACACATCTCCATCAGTAAATTTTGGAGGTATTATTTTAACTAGTACTGCTGCTGGAGATAATATTTTCTTGGCAAAATACAACTCATCAGGAGTTATCCAAAATGCTTATTCGTTTAGAGGAGCCGCAGCTTCTGGTGGTTATGGAAATGGGATATGTGCTGATAATAATGGTAATATCTATCTAACCGGTTATTTTGAAGGTGTTAACATGACTTTTAACACTGTTACTTTAACCAATACTGGTTCTTATGATGTGTATTGGACAAAATTTGGTTTGGGAACAACAGCTGTAACCGAGTTAGAAAAACAAAATACATTTCATATTTATCCTAATCCTTTTAATGTTACTGCAACGATAATTACTAAAGATTATTTAACTAATGCAACGCTTAAAATACTTTCTATTAATGGAAAATTAGTAAAAGAATTCACTAACCTAAATGGAAAATCAATTTTGATAGATCGTTTTGGATTAGAAAACGGAATTTATGTAATACAACTTACAAACAACAATGTTGTTGAAACAAGAAAATTGATATTGAACTAATGGCAAAAAAAACTAAAATAAAAGTTGGAGTTATTGGTGTAGGACCAGTAGGAATGATACTTGCCGTTAAACTTCAAGAGGCTGGTTGCGAGGTAGCTTTGTGTGAGGTTAACGAAGTAAAAGCCAATAAAATTAGTTCGGAAGGATTGGTGTTGGAAAATGTGATGCAAGCAAAAGCAAAATTCGAAAAGGTTTTTCAATCCATTTCTGAATTTGAGGGTTGGGATGCTGATTATTTAATTTTTTCATTAAAATCGAACCATACTGCAGCTGCCGTAAAACAAGCTCAAATTTTAAATACCGAAAAACTTACGGTTGTTTCGGCACAAAACGGTATTGATGTTGAACAGCTTTTAGCAGCAGGTTTTGGTGAATCAAAAACACTGCGATTAGTTATCAACTTTGCTGGTAACACTACATCGCCAAACGTAACAAAAGTTACCTTTTTTACAGCACCAAATTATTTGGGTTCGGTAAACGATGCTAAAACTGAACAAGCTAAAGAATTAGCCCATTTACTTACGTCTGTGGGACTAGATACAAAGCCCATCGATTCGTTTGAATTAGTGAAACGAACTTGGGAAAAAACGATATTAAATTCATCGTTAAGTGCTTTATGTGGCGTAAGTCGTTTAACTATGGCTGAAGCCATGGCAGACCCAGATACCGTAGAATTGATTGAACAAGTAATTGATGAAGGAATACAAGTTGCAGAATCGGAAAAAATACGATTTCCTGACGATTTTCTTCGCCAGTGTATGCGTTACCTTAAAAAAGGTGGTGACCACTTCCCTTCTCTAGCGGTCGATTTAATAAACAATCGCCCTACCGAAATTGATTACTTTAATGGTAAAATCGTTGAATATGGTCGTAAACATTACATCCGTACATCGTTAAACCTATCGTTTACCAACATGGTAAAAGCCATGACCAACAAAAACATTATTTCAAGAGTGCCTTATGCAGTGCTGCTGGCGATGTTAACCGTAAAATATTAGATAAAGGTTTAGTCAATAAAAAGCTACACTCCTCATCACATAAAAAAACACCAATTGCTTTTTGGGTATTGATTTAGGCTCTGCTTGCCGCAAAGTTTACTGTAATTGATGATAAAGGTAATGCGCTGTTTCGTTACTTTTTACCAACCTTAAACAACGATAAACAAGCGTTTAAAAAACGTAATGCAGACCATCGCTACCAATTTTAGCATAAAATACAGTTGTGCTACAGGGGTATGGTCGTAAACATTTTACTGAAACAGATCTTGTTAAAACAGAAATAAATTGTGGTGCTGCTGGTGTTTCCCATTTCTTCGACGGAGAAAAAAACATTATTGATATAGGAGGTGAAGACATTAAAATAATACGTTGCGATAAAGACAATAACGTAGAAAATTTCTACATGAACGATAAATGTGCTGCAGGAACTGGTTCGTTCTTAGCTGAAATTGCAGAACGTGCAAACATCAACATTAGTGAAATGAGCAGTTTAGCTTCGTTATCCAAATACGACAAGGAATTAAACAGTTTCTGTACGGTATTCGCTAAAACCGAAATCATGAATTGGATTTTTGATGGCATGTCGGTTGAAGACATTTCTCGTGGAATTTACAATTCTATAGCCAACAAAGTAGCAAAAATGAGGCTCGACCCAGGTATTCCAACTTTTATGATTGGAGGGGTAATTGCTCATCATCCATACTTAAAAGACTTGTTAAACGAAAAGTTTAAAAAAGATATACAAATAGTTGATAGTCCGCAACATGTAGTTTCGTTCGGTGCTGCAATTTTAGCCATGAACACCTACAACAAAAATGTTCAGCAGGAATTAGAAAATCAGAAAAAAAATAATAAAACGATAAAACAATGAAAGGATTTCACGATAAGAAAAAAGGGTTTGGAATAACTTACGATAATATTTATTTGGTAAATGGCGCAAGAACTCCATTTGGAAAATTATGTGGCACATTAGGACAAGTATCACCTACAGATTTAGGAATATATGCGACCAAAGCTGCTATTGAAAAATCAGGAATTAAAGGCGATGATATTGATCAAGTAATGTATGCCAACATCGGTCAAAGTTCTGCTGATTCTTATTTTTTACCTCGCCACATTGGCTTGTTTTCAGGTATTCCAGAAGGTATTCCCGCTGTGATGTTGCAACGTATTTGTGGTAGTGGTTTTGAAACCATTATTGCAGGTGCAGAGCAAATAACATTAGGAAAAGCACAAACCGCTTTATGTGGTGGAACAGAAAACATGAGCCTCTCTCCTACGGTAAGTTTTGGAAACAGAATGGGATATCCGTTAGGAAAAATTGATTTTAAAGACATGCTTTGGGAAGCTTTAAATGATACTGCTGCTGTACCAATGGGATGTACGGCGGAAAATGTTGCTACCAAACATGGAATTACAAAAGAAGATGCGAACGAGTTTGCAAAACTTTCTATAGACCGATATATCGCTGCAAAGGAGCGTGGTTTCTTTGATGGTGAAGTAGTTAAAATGAACTCAGCAGAATTTGCTGTTGAAGGTTTAAATACACGAAAAGTACGTTTACCAAAAACTGCTGTTGATTTTACAACAGACGAAAATGTTCGTCCAGCCGATTTAGAAGCTATGGCAAAATTACCTTCTGTTTTTGCACGTGATGGAGTTCAAACTGCTGCAAATTCGAGCGGTATTGTTGATGGTGCAGCTTCAGTTGTTGTGGCAAGTGGCGATTTTATCAACCAAAAAGGCTTAAAACCTTTATCAAGAATAGTGGCATCGGCTACGAGTGCTTTAGACCCAAGAGTTATGGGGTTAGGACCCGTTCCTGCAATTCGTTTAGTATTGGAAATGGCTGGTTTAACAATAGCAGATATTGGTTTAATAGAAATTAATGAAGCTTTTGCTGCACAATTTATTGGTTGCGAAAAAGAATTAGGTTTAAACCGCGACATCTGTAATGTTAATGGAGGTGCAATTGCTTTAGGGCATCCTTTAGCTGCTACAGGAACTCGATTATCATTAACAATTTCAAGAGAAATGCAAGCAAGAGGTGTTAAGTATGGTATTGCTTCGGCTTGTATTGGTGGTGGACAAGGAACAGCTATTTTATTTGAAAATCCAAACGCATAAAAAGCCATCCCTAACCCTTCCCGAAGGGAAGGGAATAATGAGTGAAAAAAAAATGAAGGGTATTTAAAAAAAAAGAATTAAAACGAATGACAATGAGTGAAACAATAAAAGACAAGCAACCGTCTTCTTCCCCTTTGGGGAAGACCGAGAAGGGGCTTATGAAACAATGGCAAATGACAGCACTAAAGGAAGATTTTTCTTTGGTTGAATCTGAATTGCCATCAATAAACGAAAACGAAGCAATTGTTAAAGTTGCTGGTTGTGGTGTTTGCCATACCGATTTAAGTTTTTGGCACGATGGCGTGAGAACAAAAAAAGAAATGCCTTTAACATTAGGTCATGAGATTAGTGGAGTTGTGACAGCAGGTCCAGCAAATTGGGTTGGAAAAAATGTAATTATTCCAGCTGTATTACCTTGTGGTGATTGTGAGTTGTGCAACAAAGGCAGAAGCAACATGTGTCAAAACCAACTAATGCCAGGAAACGATTTTCACGGTGGTTTTGCTTCTCATATTGTTGTACCTCATAAATATTTATGCCCTGTTCCCGACTCTATTTTAACCAAATACTCATTACAAGAACTTTCTGTAATTGCGGATGCTATTTCTACACCTTATCAAGTAATGAAAAAATCAGAGTTAGAAAAAGGTGATTTAGCAATAGTTATAGGTGTTGGTGGAGTTGGTGTTTATGGTGCTTTAATTGCAAAAATAATGGGTGCTAAAGTAATTGCCATCGATATCAATGATGATAAGCTTGCAAACGCTAAGAGAAACGGTGTTGATGCAACTTTAAATTCTAAAGGACTTGATTTCAAAGAAGTAAAATTGAAAGTAAAAGAACTAGCCAAAGAATTAGGCACTCCAAAATTCGGTTGGAAAATTTTTGAATTTTCAGGCACTACTCCTGGTCAGGATTTAGCATTTAGCCTAATAACTTTTACATCGACATTAAGCATAGTAGGTTTTACTATGGATAAATTGAATGTTCGTTTGAGTAACCTAATGGCTTTCGATGCAAAATTAATTGGCACTTGGGGTTGTAAACCCGAATTGTACCCAGAAGTAGTTGAATTAATTGCATCTGGAAAATTGGAGATTAAAGATTTTGTTCAAACATTTCCAATGTCGAAAATAAACGAAGTATTTAAAAACACACTTGAACATAAATATGACAAACGTTCAGTGTTAGTGCCCGACTTTAATTAAACAAAAACTCATATTCTAAAACTATAAACTATGGAAGCTTTAAAAAATCACAATTTAGTAGAAGGTTACAACTATACCGATATTCTTTTTGAAAAAAGACCTTGCTTAAATACCGATGGTACTCCTGTAAAAGGACTTTTTAACGCTTGGATTATACTTAACAACCCTAAACAATACAACTCATATACAACTAAAGCAGTTAAAGAAATTATTTTGGCTTTTGGTGAAGCATCGAACGATAGAAGTGTTGTAGCTGTAGTATTTACTGCCGTTGAAGACAAGGCTTTTTGTACTGGCGGAAACACCAAAGAATATGCAGAATATTATTCAGGTCAACCTCAAGAATATTCGCAATACATGCGCTTGTTTAACGACATGGTTTCTGCTATCTTAAAATGTGAAAAACCAGTTGTTTGTCGAGTAAACGGAATGCGTATTGGAGGTGGTCAAGAAATTGGAATGGCAGCAGATTATACTGTTTCTACAGATTTAGCTCGATTCGGACAAGCTGGACCAAAACATGGAAGTGCCGCTATTGGAGGTGCAACCGATTTCCTTCATCTTTATGTTGGTATTGAAAGAGCCATGTCATCGTTAACATTATGCGAACCGTGGACAGCTCATCAAGCTTATAGTATGGGCTTAATTACTGATATTGTTCCTGCACTTAAAGTGGATGGTAAATTTATTGCTAACCCATTGGTAAATATTGAAAAATATGCTGATGAATACGGTAAAGTTATTTTTGGATCAATGAAAACAGGAGAAGAATTAGCAAAAGGAAAAGAAATTTTAGCAAGAGGCGAAGTTGATTTATCAAAACTTGATGAAGCTGTAAATAAATTGATTGCAAAATTGTTACACACCTTCCCAAATTGTTCACACAAAACTTTAACTGAAGTACGTAAGAAAAAATTAGAACATTGGGACATGAACAAAGAGAGCAGCCGTGAGTGGTTAGCTTTAAACATGATGACTGAAGCTAAAGCAGGTTTCAAAGCATTTAACGATGGTCCTAAAAATGATAGAGAGGTTGATTTTGTAAAATTACGTCAGTTACTAGCTGAAGGTAAAGAATGGGATGACGAAATGCACAGAGCAATTTCTCCACAGTATAAACCACAAAATGTATAACTATTAACCGTCATTGCGAACGAAATGTAATGGAGTGAAGCAATCTTATTATTGGTATTGCTTCGTACCTCGCAATTACGAAATATATTAAAAATGGAAAAAATTAAATTAACCTATACGCACAACGAAACAGTAGCTAATATCCTGTTAGATGATGGTAAAGGAAATGTTTTAGATAACATTATGATGTTGGAGCTGTTGGATTGTTTTAAGACATTCAAAAACAACCCAAATTTGAAACTCATCACGTTTCAGGGCGAAGGAAAACATTTTTCTTTTGGAGCTAGTGTTCCTGAACATACCAAAGAATTGGCGGAGACCATGATTAAAACTTTTCACCAACTCTTTTTAAGTATAATCGACTTAGGCATTCCAACCATGGCAAAAATTACAGGACAGTGTTTGGGTGGCGGAATGGAATTGGCTTTAATCTGCAATTTCTTGTTTGCAGATAAAACTGCAAAAATGGGGCAGCCGGAAATTGTTTTAGGAGTATTTCCTCCTCCAGCTTCACTCCTACTTCCACTAAAAATTGGATATGCTAGAGCTGAAGAGTTATTGCTTACAGGTAAAGTTATTGATGCTGAAGAAGGTTATAGAATTGGTTTATTAAATCATGTTTTTGAAAACAAAGATGATTTGAATTTAGAAATGAATGCATGGATAGAGAAAAATATTGTTCCTAAAAGTGCTTCGTCATTACGTTATGGTGTAAAAGCTGCTCGAGTAAAGTTTAACCACATTTTAGGCAACTTTTTACCACAATTGGAATACATGTATGTTAAACAATTAATGGAAACTAAAGATGCTAACGAAGGCATAAATTCATTTTTAGAAAAAAGACAACCTGTTTGGGAGAATTGTTAAAATGCCTCCCCAACCCTTCCCAAAGGGAAGGGAGTTCCCCTCTTGAGAAGGGTTAGGGGTGTGTAATTTTCACAAAAAAAGGAAGATAAAAAAGATAAAAACATTATTAACCTCTCCCCTTTGGGGAGATTAGAGATGGGCACATTATGAAAAAGATAAACACAGTTGGAGTAATTGGAGCAGGAACTATGGGAGCTGCAATTGCTCAAAAATTTGCACAAGAAGGATTTACCGTTTACTTAAATGATAGAGAACAAAAGTATATCGACAAAGGAATTAACGGTATAAGAGAAATACTTGAACAAGGTGTTGAACGTAAATTGTTTACACAAGAAAAAGTTGAAGGAATAATTGGCAATATAAAAGGCACAACCAATCAAACAGATTTAAAAGTTTGTGATTTAATTGTAGAAGCAATTTTTGAAGATTTTGAAGTAAAATCAAACTTATTCAAAGCTCTTGATAAAATTGTTTCGGCTGACACGATTTTAGCAACCAATACTTCATCTTTTTCGGTAACAGAATTAGCAGAAGCAGTTTCTCATCCTGAACGTTTTGTTGGGTTGCATTACTTTTATCATGCTGCAAAAAACAGATTGGTAGAGATTATTCCAGGTGCAAAAACATCACAAGAAACGTACAAAGCAATGCAAGTTTTTTCTGTTCAATCTGGTAAAGATGCCATTACAACTAAAGATGTAAATGGCTTTGCTGTAAACAGATTTTTTGTACCTTGGTTAAACGAGGCGTGTAAAATGTTAGCTGAAGGAATTGGAAGTATCGCAGAAATTGATACAGTTTGCATGAATACCTTTGGAATAGGAATGGGGCCATTCGCATTAATGAATGCAACAGGAGTTCCAATTGCCTTACACGCACAAAAAACCTTAGAACATTTCGGACCATCTTATAAAATCTCAACAAAACTAGAAGAACAAGTTGCTTCTGGTAATAACTGGAATTTATCAGGAATGGATACTGTAAATATCACCCCAGAACTAACTAAAGCAGTAAACGATAGAATTTTAGGCGTTACTTTCTTTGTATGTTCTCAAATTTTGGCAGAAGAAGTTTGTACTGCTGTAGATTTAAATAGAGGAGCAAAAATTGGTTTACGATGGAGAAAAGGACCAGTTGATTTGATGCAACAATTTGGTGAGAGTGAGGTAAAACGAATTGTTTCAGAATTTGCTTCAATTTATGGAGAAACTATCCCTGAAGGAATAAAAGCAGAAAATTGGAATATGGAATTTGTTACCCTTGCCGTTAACGGAAGTGTTGCAACAATTACCATGTCTCGTCCAGAAGATATGAATGCCTTGAACGAAGAAGTAATGGGGCAATTAGACTGTAAATTTTCTCAGGCAGATGCTCGTCCAGATGTAGAAACGATTATTTTAACTGGTTCAGGTAAAGCTTTTGTAGCAGGTGCTGACATCAAATTCTTTGTGAAAAACATAAAATCAAATACGATTGATAACATTGTAACTTTTACAAAATACGGTCAAGAAGTATTAGAGAAAATAGATAAATCGCCTAAAAAAGTAGTAGGTATTTTAAACGGCCTAGCCTTAGGTGGAGGTATGGAATTAGCTTTATGTTGTGATGTGTTGTTGGCTGTACCAAAAACTAAAATTGCTTTCCCCGAAACAGGCATTGGAATTTACCCAGGTTTAGGAGGTACGCAACGTACTGCTTTAAGAGTAGGTAAAGGATTGGCTAAATATTTAGTCTTGACTGGTCAAATGCTAGGCGCTAAACAAGCATTGGAAATTGGTTTAATTGATGGTATAATTCAACCTTCTGAAGTATTTGATTTTATTTCAGGAGCAAAAGCCATTCCTGATAAACCAAAAATTGAACTTACAAGCGAATGGAAAGCCATTGAATTCTTATACGGAACAAACAGCTACAAATCAATAATAAAAGGAGATTATACCAATGGTGGAATTTCTACCGAAGAAGTGGCTAAATTGGGTAAAACCATGAGTTTTAAAGCTCCAATAGCCATGAATTTTGCTGAAGAATTAATTGAAGCAGCAAAAGGTCCAGCTTCGGAATTAGATAAATTGGTGGATATTTTTACCACCAAAGATGCCTTGTTAGGTTTAACTTCAATTGGTAAAAGAGTAGAGTATTCAGGGGAGTAAAAAAGCCTCCCCAACCCCTCCAAAGGAGGGACTTTAATTCCCCTCTTGAGAGGGGTTAGGGGTGTGTAATTATTTCCTAAAAAGGAAGATTAAATAAAGAAAAAACATTATTAACCTCTCCCCTTTGGGGAGATTAGAGAGGGGCTTATGACAACAGAATTAGAAAGTGTAGTAATAAAGTTTGCAGGCGATTCTGGCGATGGAATGCAACTAGCTGGAACATTATTTACTGATACCACAGCAGTAATGGGAAATGCAATAGCAACTTTCCCCGATTTCCCATCAGAAATACGAGCACCACAAGGAACGGTTGCAGGTGTTTCAGGTTTTCAAATTCATTTTGGGACATCTGGGGTTCATAGTCCAGGCGATGCACCAGATGTGTTGGTAGCAATGAATCCTGCTGCTTTAAAGGCCAATTTACATAACCTTAAACCTGCCTGTACCATTATTATTGATGGTGATTCTTATACTAAAAAAGATTTTGAAAAAGCAGGTTTTGAAGGCAATCCATTAGAAGATAACACGCTTTCAGACTATAAAGTTATTGAAGCACCAATAACTTCATTAACCAAAGCAAGTGTTGCCGATTTAGGGTTGGACAACAAAAGCATGGTACGTTGTAAAAACATGTTTACCTTAGGTATCGTGTTTTGGTTGTTTAATGAACCATTAGAGCAAACCATCAATTTCTTTAATCAGAAATTTAAAAAGAAACCAGAATTGGCTCAAGCCAATGTAAATGCGTTAAAAGCGGGGTTTAATTATGCGTTAACCATCGAAGCGATAAAATCATCCTTCACGGTATTGCCAGCAAAAAAACAGCCCGGTACTTATCGTAACATTACAGGAAATCAAGCAGCAGCTTGGGGATTTTTAGCAGCAGCAAAAAAAGCAAATAAAGAGTTGTTTTTAGGAACCTACCCGATTACGCCAGCTACCGATATTTTACACGAATTAACCAAACACAAATGGAGCGGTGTAAAAATAGTTCAAGCTGAAGACGAAATTGCAGGTATTTGCTCTGCTATTGGAGCTAGTTTTGCTGGTGATGTTGCTATTACCACTACCTCTGGACCAGGAATGGCACTAAAAACGGAAGCCATTGGTTTAGCAGTAATGACAGAACTACCATTGGTTATTGTAAATGTTCAGCGTGGAGGACCAAGTACAGGTTTACCAACTAAAACAGAACAAAGCGATTTAATGCAAGCTCTTTATGGAAGAAATGGAGAATGTCCAATAGTAGTACTTTCGGCAAGTACACCAGCCGATTGTTTCGATTGGGCTTTTGAAGCTACACGAATAGCTTTAGAACACATGACTCCAGTAATTTTGTTAACCGAAAGTTATTTAGGAAACGGTGCAGAACCTTGGAAAATTAAATTAACCGAAGAATTGCCAGACATTCATCCAAGAACATTGGATAGCTTAGATCCAAATTGGAAACCTTACCAAAGAGATAGCGAAAAACTGGCTCGCTGGTGGGTAAAACCGGGCACAAAAGGAATGGAACACCGAATTGGAGGACTAGAAAAAGATGAATGTACAGGTTGTGTATCTCACAACCCTCAAAACCATGGAAAAATGGTGGCAACTCGTCAAGAAAAAATTGATAGAATTGCTGATTTTATTCCATTGCAAAGAGTGAAAGGAAAAGATGCAACTAAGTTGTTGGTTGTTGGCTGGGGAGGTCAGTTTGGTATTTTGTTTGGAGCAGTAAACGAATTACAAAAAGAAGGAAAAGATATTGCTTTTACCCACTTTAATTACATTAATCCATTACCAAAAAACACAGCAGAAATTTTTGCCAAGTTTGATAAAATTTTGGTTTGCGAATTAAATAATGGGCAATTTGCCAATTACTTAAGAGGGCAATTTCCTCAATTTACTTATGAGCAATTTAATAAAATAGAAGGTTTGCCTTTTAAAATTAAAGATTTAAAAAATAAGTTTAACGAAATATTAGAAGCAGGCAATGCCTGAGATAGTTATTAATTAACCGATGATTTTGAATTAACTGTCATCCTGAGCCTGTCGAAGGATAAAGTTAATGAAGAAATTATTTTTCAATCACTTCGACAAGTTCAGTGTGACAAAAAATAATATTCGCAAAGACGTAAAATATAAAACAATGGAAACAGAAGCATTACAATGTCCGTTAAAACCCAAAGATTTTGCTAGCGACCAAGAAGTAAAATGGTGTCCTGGTTGTGGAGATTACGCCGTATTAAACGCTGTACAAAAAGCACTTTCGGAATTAAACGTAAAAAAAGAGGATGTTACTTTTGTATCAGGAATAGGTTGTTCGTCTCGTTTCCCGTATTACATGGATACTTACGGTTTTCATACCATACACGGTAGAGCAGCTGCAATTGCAACAGGTGTAAAAGTGGCTAATCCAAATTTAAGTGTTTGGGTAATTTCTGGCGATGGCGATTCGTTGGCTATTGGAGGAAATCATTTTATCCATGCAGTAAGAAGAAATGTAAACATGAACTTAATTTTGTTTAACAACGAAATTTATGGTTTAACCAAAGGACAATATTCACCAACTTCAGAACGCGGAAAAGTAACTAAATCATCTCCACACGGAACAGTAGAAGACCCTTTTAACCCAGCAGAATTGGCGTTAGGTGCACAAAGTAGTTTTTACGCTCGTGTGCCCGACACCGATGTTAAATTAATGACTAACGTGATGATTAGTGCAGAGAAACACCAAGGCTTATCGTTGGTTGAAGTATTACAAAATTGTGTGATATTTAACGATAAAGTACATGCTGCTATTACAGGTAAAGACACCAAAGCTGATAACCAATTAATTTTAGAACACGGTCAGCCCATGTTGTTTGGTATAGACAAAACAAAAGGTTTGCGTTTAAATGGGTTAGAATTAGAAGTGGTAACATTAGGCGAAAAAGGAATTACTGAAAAGGATATTTTAGTACACGATGAAACAATTGTTAATCCTACCTTGCATTATATGTTGGCTCGTATGCGTTTACCAGAACTACCCATAGCAATGGGCGTTATTAGAAATGTTGGTAAAAATGTTTATGATAAAGCTTTACATGAGCAAATAAAAAGTGAAAAAACGAATAGCAAATACAAAAATTTAAACGATTTATTTTTAAGTGGTAATACGTTTAAAGTAAGCTAAATCATTTCATTAAATTTGGGTATGCAAAATACCTTAGATATCGCTACTCGATTGAAATTACTTCAACATCAGGTAAGTAAATTTATTACTTTTTACAAGCAGGATGTTGATTTCAATAAAAAAGTTTATCCTTTATGGTCTGCAAAAGATGTGTTAGGGCATATAACTTTTTGGCACGAGAGTTTTGCTCGAAATTTGTTAGACTTGGCTGAAGGCAGAAAGCCTAATCCATTAAAAGGAAAGTTGTCGGAAGTGAATAATTTAAGTGTGAGTTCTACCAAAGCTAGCATGATTCAAGAACTTCTGGATAGGTTAGCAACAGCTCAAAAAGTTATTGATAGTCATATTTTAAATGATGCTATTCTAGAAATCCCATATAAAAAGGGTTCAAGAAATTATACAAGATTAGAACACCTTGAAGTGGTAGAAAGACATATTTCCAAGCATTTAAAGGATTTTAGGGAAATGACAAAAAAACCCTATAACAAAGTGTTATAGGGTTTTTGTGACCTCGACAGGATTCAAACCTGTAACCTTCTGAGCCGTAATCAGATGCGCTATTCAGTTACGCCACGAGGCCAATAATTCCTGCAAATATACAAATCGAATTTTATTAATACTTTGTTTGAGCTAGATATTTATATCATTTCCACATTTAAAATGTGATTCGGGACATTCTTTTTTACCATGCAGTCCACATGGGCGACAGGCTAAATCAAAATTAATTTCAACGATTTTAGCATTATCGGATAAAGGACCAAAACCAAACGTTGGTTTAGTAGAACAAAAATACGCAGTAACAGGAGCATTCATAGCTGAAGAAATATGTAATGGGGCTGAATCGTTTACATGATTCATTTCTGCATGCTGCATTAGAGCTGCGGATTGTAATAAGGTTAGTTTTCCAGCTAAGTTAATTACATTTTTATTTCTTGAAGTTTGAATTAACTCATCACACAATTCTTTATCTGAAGTTGAACCCAACAAATAAATAATTTGATTGTCGTTGGTTTTCTGAATAATATCCATCCACTTTTGTTTAGGCAATTGCTTGGTAAACCAAACTGAACTAGGAGCTAAACAAATGTATTTATCTTTTTTATAAGATTGAACAACTTCATAATCTTGATTTGAAGGGTACAATCGTGGTTTTTCGGCGACATCGTCAGTAAATTCTTTAATCAATTTCTGATTACGCTCAATTTCGTGCAAACCATTTCCAATACTATGTTCAACAGCGTATTTAAATAAAAACGATAATGGATTTTTTTTAAAACCAACAGTAATTTTAGCACCAGAAAAAGCGGTTAAAACTCCACTCGATGCAAAACGCTGCAAGTTAACAACCAAATCGTATTTTTTTGCGTGAATACTTTTAGATAACAATTTTAAATTACTGTACTTTCCTTCTTTCTTATCCCAAATTAAAACATCGTTTAATTTAGGATGGTTATCTAATAAACTTTCGTTACCCTTTCTCAGCAAAAAATCTATTTTAGCTTCAGGATAAAACGCATTTAGTTTTTCAATTAAAGAAGTTGCAAGTATTACATCTCCTATAAAAGCGGTTTGTATAATTAATATTTTGTTAAAGCTATACTTCATTAAACGGCTACACTATAATCTCTTAACACATCATTCAACGATGTTTTAAGGTCTGTGCTTGCTTTTCTTTTGCCAATAATTAATGCACAAGGCACTTGATAATCTCCAGCTTTAAATTTTTTGGTATAAGAACCAGGTATTACCACACTTCGTTCAGGAACTTCTCCAATATATTCTATTGGACTATCTCCGCTTACATCAATAATTTTTGTAGATTTTGTTAATACAACATTTGCTCCTAAAACTGCTTCTTTTCGAACTCTAACACCTTCTACAACAATACATCTTGAACCAACAAAACAACCGTCTTCAATAATAACTGGAGCCGCTTGTAAGGGCTCTAAAACACCGCCAATACCTACTCCACCACTTAAATGCACATTTTTACCTATTTGTGCACACGAACCTACCGTTGCCCATGTATCAACCATAGTTCCTGAATCTACATAAGCACCAATATTTACATACGATGGCATCATAATTACTCCACTGGCTAAAAATGCACCATAACGAGCAACAGCATGAGGCACAACTCTCACTCCTAATGCAGCGTAATTGGTTTTTAATTTCATTTTATCATGAAACTCAAATGGACCCACCTCAATAGTTTCCATTTTTTGAATAGGAAAATATAACACTACTGCTTTTTTAACCCATTCGTTAACCTGCCAATTTTCACCAACAGGTTCAGCAACTCTTAATGTACCTTTATCAATCCTATCAATAACCAATCTAATTGCATCTTGATATTCTAATTGATTAAGTAATTCTCTTTGTTCCCAAACTTGTTCTATCGTTTCTTTTAGCTTTTGCATATTATTTTGATGTAATTAATTGTTCTAAAATTTGCGTTGTTCCTTCCCATGTAAAATGTTGTTTTACATACTGATGACCATTTTCTGAAATAGTAATATAAAGTTCCTTATTTTCTAATAAACTCAACACATGATTTGCATATTCTTCAGAACTATTTCCAATTAAAATATTCTTGTTGTGTTCTGCTCCCAGCGCATTGTTTGCCAAGTTTGAAGTAATACAAGGTAATTTCATTGCCATGGCTTCCAATAATTTGTTTTGTAATCCTGTACCTATTTGCATTGGAGCAATAAATATTTTCGATTCAGAATAATACGAAGAAATATCATCTACCCATCCCGTTACTATAACTTTGTCCGATTTCAACGCTGTTATTTTAGAATCTGGATTTGAGCCAACTATTGCAATATTTATAGTAGGATTTTGATTCCATATCAGCGGCATAATTTCTTTAACAATATAAATTGCACTTGTAATATTCGGGGGATAACTCATATTACCCGTAAAAATCAAATCATACTTCTTCTCTGCATCTTTAAACTGATACGTAGAATAATCAACCCCATTCTGAACAACCACAATAGAATCATTTTTAATGTTTACAATTAGTTCTTTGTCTTGTTTTGATATGATGGTATGGTGATTAAAATCGTTAAAAATAAAATGTTCATACCGCTTTAATCGCTCAGTTTCAATTTTCAAGAATGGTTTTAAATAAAATGGAGCTTCTTCAATTCTACGTTCCATACCTCTAGCCAAAGCATCCATATAATCCAATGTTTTTGGAATTTTAGAATGCCGAACATATTCAGTAACTCTAATTAGCTGACAATAAATATAATCAGGCTGAACCTTTTCTATAAACTTGTTAACCTTATCTTGAGCTGATTTATTATAGAAATAACTTACTTGTAACGACTTTTTAGTAAAAATTAATTTATGAATTAGATTGAAGAAAATTTTAACCTTAAACAATCTTATCACTTCAATTTCTACACAGTATTTTTTTAAAACATCATAATTTTCTTTAGAAACAGGTTCATCAGAAAGTGCACACAAATATATTTCATGTTTTTCTGACAACTCTTTGATTTGATGAAAAACACGGAGTTTATCACCTTTTTCTAAAGGATAAGGAAATCTTGATAATAAAACTAAAATTTTCATTAATTACTTTTAATAAATCTTATTAATTCTCTAACAATTTGTTTGTTGTCATAATTTTCTTCAATCAATAATCTTGCATTTTTTGATATTAAATCAACCATCCCTTTATCATTAAAACAATCTTCCAATAATCTAACAAATTCGTCTTTATTGTTTGCAACTAAAACATTTTTTTTGTTTTCACAAGATATTCCTTCAAATGCAATTGCAGTTCCTATTACAGTTTTTTGAAGTGCCATAGCTTCTATAATTTTCACTCGCATTCCACTACCTGAAAACAATGGAACTACCATTATATTATTATTGCTAATAAATTCTAATGCATTGTCAACTTCTCCTATTACGTTTATGTTTTTGTGTTTTAGTTCCATTAACCACAATGGCATCTTTTTACCAGCTAAAACAAAGAATGGTTTATTATTAGTTTTTACAATGGTAGACCATACTTCTTTTATAAACCACTCAATCCCTCTTAAATTTGGCAACCAATCCATACTCCCAATATAAAATACTTTATTCTCGTTAATCACTTCTTTTATACTATAATCTTGCAAATCTATTCCAAAAGGAAAAACTTCAATAGGAATATGAGTGATGTATTTTTGTATTTCCTGTTTATCTCTTTCCGTAATTGCTGCAATAAAATCAAAGTTTTTAAATACTGCAACTTCATATTGCTTTAGTTGTTTAGCTAGTATTTTAAAATATATCTTTTTTATAATATTTTTTTCGAATTCAGCATTTCTTTGCCATATCTCATATTCAACATTATGTGCTCGATAAACTAATTTTGCAGATGAATTTTTTTTAACCACACCTATATAAGGTGATACATAAAGCCCTTCGAATAGAACTACATCAAAATCTCCCCTCTTTAAATTATTAAGAATTAATTCTTCAAACTCGTTAGAATAAAACCGAGAAATATTATACGATTTTGATTGACAAAAATTTATTAAAGCAGGAACAATCTTAACTGACGTATCTACAAAGATTGATTCAATATCTGTTTTTTTAATATAATCTTCTGGTAACTGATTTTTTATAAAAGGATGTTTTTTTGTATTTAATGTAAGAATTTTCACCTCAATATTCTCTTCTAAAAACCCTTTTGTAAAGTTATGAGTAGCTTTACACCCTCCATCTATTGATGGTAGAGGTGGCTTCGAACAAATTTGAAGAATCTTCATTTTTCCTTTTTCTTAAAAAACTTCTTTATAAAACTAGTGTAAGCATCAACATTAAACATTTCAGAATCTGTTGTTGCTTTATAGGTAAAGAAAAAACCCAATGGAAATAAAAAAGCAGTCGCCAACCACATGCCTTGATACACCTCAATTACTTTTTCTTTAGCCATTTTTTCGCCACTAATTGATAATATCCAAAACAACAAGAAAAATATTACTGAAATAACCACTGGCATACCTAAACCACCTTTACGAACTATAGCTCCTAATGGAGCACCTATAAAAAACATAATTAAACAAGCCAACGAAAATGTGAATTTTCGATGCCATTCTACTTCAAAATTTATGAGATTCTCATCATGAAAATCTAGTTCAACTACCATTGCCGAAGAACGACCTTTATTAGTTCTAGCACTATTTAAGGCTATATTAAAAATTTGGTCGCGCTGCTCTTTGTTTACTTTTTTCAATGCTTCATCTAAAGTTATTTTAGCTGCATTAGTATTCTGCTGATAAGTTTGTTTAAATAGAGTATCGTTTACAATGTATGATGATTGAATTGCATTGAAAAAATCGGTAGTTCGATGATTAAAATAATTTACAATAGTGTCAGTTTTTTCGCTTAACTGACGAAGGTTTAACATTCTGTAATCTTCCTTAAACAATTCTTCGTCTGTCCTATTTAGTTTAAATCCAGTTAAATCTATTCTCATTTCATGCTCATCAAACGAAAACCTAGATAGAGGATAGATTTTATCTACTCTACCCTCAAATTTTTCTTGATAATCAACCCCGTGATAAAGTTTAACCAAAAAATAAGACTTATCAGGAGAAATTTGCATGATGCCCGAATCAGCAATAGTTAACTGTCTATTTCCATTATCAGCCGTATGATTGTAAATCATTACTTTTTTAAGCATATCACCCTCTTCAGTTGGAACTTTATCTTTAACTCTAATTACATATCCATCTATTTCATTGTAAAAAACATCAGGCAAAATATTAAACGCAGGTTTTTGAGAGCGAATATCGTGTAACAACGAATAGAATTTTAAATTAGCAACAGGTATTATATTATTAGCAAAAAAGAAGGCACTTAATGTAATAATAGTTACCAATATAATTAGAGGCTGCATTACTTTTTGAAGAGAAATTCCAGCAGCCTTAAACGAAACCAATTCAAAATGTTCGCCAAGATTACCGAATGTCATTAATGAAGCTAAAAGAATGGCTAAGGGCAATGCCAATGGAACTAAATTGGCAGAAGCAAAAATCAACAATTCAGCAATAATATACCACTCTAACCCTTTACCAAGCATCTCATCAATATACAACCAAATAAATTGCATTAAAAGCACAAACAAAGCAATAAAGAAGGTCATGATAAATGGCCCAATAAATGACTTGATGATAAATAGATTTGCTTTTTTCACTGATTTGATTTCAACTTCAAATATAAGTTAACTGATGAAATATCTAAATGGTTTATAACATAAACGTCATTTCACTATAAAAATGAAATGACGTTCAATTATTTTTTATTATTTCTACTTAAACTGGCTTGAAACAATTAAATCTTTTGTACCGTGAGTCCACTCATAAAATCCTTCTCCATTTTTAACACCCATTTTACCTGCTGTAACCATGTTTACCAATAACGGACATGGAGCATATTTTGGATTACCGAAACCATCATGCAAAACATTTAAAATAGATAGGCAAACATCCAATCCAATAAAATCAGCCAATTGTAACGGACCCATAGGATGAGCCATTCCCAACTTCATTACGGTATCAATCTCTTCAACTCCGGCAACACCTTCATACAACGTAATAATTGCTTCATTAATCATTGGCATTAAAATTCTATTTGCTACAAACCCTGGATAATCGTTTACTTCAACTGGAACTTTACCTAATTTTTTAGATAATTCCATGATAGTATTTGTTACTTCATCAGATGTAGAATATCCTCTAATAATCTCTACCAATTTCATAATTGGCACCGGATTCATAAAGTGCATACCTATTACTTTATCAGCACGATTAGTAACTGATGCAATTTTTGTTATAGAAATAGACGATGTATTAGATGCTAAGATTACTGATGAGTCAGTAACTTCATCAAGAGTTTTAAATATCTTTAATTTTAAGTCAATGTTTTCTGTTGCTGCTTCAACGACTAAATCAACTCCATTAACACCACTACTTAAATCGGTATAAGTTGTTATGTTACTCAAGGTATGTGATTTGTCGCCCTCAGAAATTTTTTCCTTTATCACCATACGATCTAAATTTTTGGTGATAGTCGAAATTGCTTTATCTAAGGCTGGTTGAGAAACATCAATTAAATTTACTTTAAAACCACTTTGAGCAAAAGTGTGAGCTATACCATTACCCATTGTGCCTGCTCCTATTACTGCTATATTTTTCATTTTTTTATATTTTTATATTAATGACCTAATGCTGCTAAATATCGCTCAGCATCTAACGCCGCCATACAACCTGTTCCTGCAGCAGTTATTGCCTGACGATATGTTTTATCAGCAGCATCTCCCGAAACAAAAACCCCTTCTACATTGGTTTTTGATGTTCCTGGTTTCGCATATTCAATATATCCTGCTGCATCTAAATTAATGTAATCTTTAAAAATTTCGGTATTTGGCGTATGTCCAATAGCAACAAAAAATCCAGTACAAGGAATTACTTTTACTTCTCCTGTTTGGTTATTTTTAACTCTAACGCCTGTTACTAAATCATTTTCACCTAAAACTTCTTCAGTTTCTGTGTTGTATAAAATTTCAATATTTGGTGTTTTCTTAACCCTATCAGCCATAATTTTTGATGCTCTAAAATCATCCTTTCTAACCAACATGGTAACTTTTTTACAAATGTTAGACAAATAATGAGCTTCCTCACAAGCTGAATCGCCAGCTCCAACAATTACCGTTTCTTGATTTCTATAAAAGAATCCATCGCATACTGCACAAGCAGAAACGCCTCCTCCTGCTTTTAAATAATGTTGTTCGGATGGTAACCCTAAATATTTAGCACTAGCACCTGTAGAAATAATTACTGTATCAGCATGAATTTCTTTTTTATCCTCAATCCAAACTTTATGTACTGGACCAGTAAAATCAACTTTAGTTACCCAACCATTTCTAATATCCGTATTAAATCGTTTTGCTTGATTTTCGAGTTGTATCATCATTTCTGGACCCGTAACTCCATCGGGATATCCAGGAAAATTTTCAACCTCATTAGTTGTGGTTAATTGTCCACCGGGCTGCATTCCTTGATATAAAACTGGGTTCATATTTGCTCGTGCAGCATAAATTGCCGCTGTGTATCCTGCTGGACCAGAGCCTATGATTAAACATTTTACCTTTTCTATTTGTTCTGACATAAGTTTTATTTGTTTTTTGAGATTACAAATTTACTCAAAATGAATAAGGTTTTTTGGATATTTTATTCACATAAAAGGAGTTTTAATAACATTTTTTATTAGAATTGCAGTAGAATTCGGGATGTAGCTCAGCTCGGTAGAGTACACGTCTGGGGGGCGTGTGGTCGCAGGTTCAAATCCTGTCATCCCGACTTAAACAACAAAAAAGCTCTTAGGTGTCTAAGAGCTTTTTTGTTTTATGTGAAATGAATCAGGTTTTAATCCTCTTCTACTTCTATCATTTTAAAGGGTACACTAATAATTGCTTGGTAATCTTCACCTGCCTCTAACATATCCTCATCATCTTCTTCGTAGTACCAATTAATGGTAACTTCACTACTTCCAGCATTAATAGCTTCCAACTTCTTAAATACATCCAAAATACACTTTGATGAACTTGTATTGAAATACTCCAATTGAATATCCACTTTAGTTTGAGACTTTGAGCTTTTATTGTAAGCCTCTAATGCATCTACCAACGGCTTATAAAACTCAATGGAATTTTCAGGAATTGATCTACCTCTTACTAATAAGTATCCTGTCTCAGGGTTAAACTTAATGGTTGGTGTTTTTGGTGATCCTTCTATTATTAACTCTTCCATATTCAAATATTATTTATTGTGCGATATTAACTATTAAACTAAAAAAAGAAAACTTACTATCTATATTCACAAAGCTGTAATCTAATTTTCTACCAGATTTTCTTGCTATATCAATCATACCTAAACCTCCTCCGCCTTTAGCAGACATTTCTCCATTATTAAGTACCTCTTTATAGTAATCTTTCAATTCTTCTTTATCCATACTGTTAATCTTATCTAACTTCGATTTCAGATGATTAACATTTTCATTTGCAATGTAATTCCCTGTCATTATTGAATAATCACCTTCGTCGCTTTTTCTAATCATAAACAAAGCTGATTTTTCGTTAGCAGCAGTTAAAGTATCATCTTCGTCAATATGATGATACAAGTTTTGCAAACACTCAACAAGAATATTGTAAACCTTCTTCTTGATTTTAGGAGATTCGTCTAAAACTTCCATTTTAGACTCCATAATCTGAAGTATAGAGGTGAGTAAGTCGGAAGTTACTTCTCCTTTAAAAGAGAGCATTATATTTCCGTCTTCCATCATATTATAAAAATCGTGTATATTTTTCATTAACTATACTTCAACTTTTCCTATTCGTTTTCCAAAGATATTAATTTGATTGAATAATTCAAGTTTTAACTAATTTATTTTTAAAATTTAATTCCTATCACTAAAATATCATCAACCTGCTCAAGATTACCTTTCCACTCATTAAAATATGTTTTAAGTTCACCTTCTTGATTTTGCATATCTAAATCAATATTTTGTTTGATAATTTCTTGAAACTTTTTAACCATAATTTTTTTACCTCCTAATCCTCTAGCTTGTTCATCAATTCCTCCAAACTGATCAGGATAACCATCGGTAAATAAATAAATAATATCTCCTTCGGTTATATCTATTTTATGATTGGTAAATAACTTGTTTTCTTGTATCTGTTTTCCTCCACCTATAGGATACTTATCAGCTTCTATTTTAATTAACTCCTTGTTTTTAAACAGATATAATGGACGATAAGCCCCTGCAAATTCTAGCTCTTTTGTTTCTTTGTCAAAAACAATTAATGACATGTCCATTCCATCTTTAGTATCGAAATTATCATCTTGTTTTAGAGCTTTAACAACAGCTTTATCCAATTTATTGAGAATCTCCGAAGGTATAATCACATCTTCCTTCACTACAATTTGATGCAATAAATTATGCCCAATCATACTCATGAATGCACCCGGAACCCCATGTCCAGTACAATCAACAGCTGCAAGAATACATTTGTTATTTTTAGTACCAAACCAATAAAAATCGCCACTAACAATATCTTTAGGAGAATAATATATAAATGAATTGGGAAAATGTTTTTTAACCTCGTTTAACGGTGGGAGAATAGCCTCCTGAATTCTTTTAGCGTATGTTATACTGCTTAAAATATCTTTGTTTTTTTCTTGAAGTTCTTTTGTTCTTTCTGTTACTTTTTGAGCCAACATTCTCTTTTCAGTCAACAATTTACGTTCTCTGAATTTAATAAAGCCGAAAATAAAAACAACAAGTAAGATTGTGCAAACAATATAAAACCAAGTTGTTTTCCAAAATGGCGGAATGATTTTTATATGAATAGCAACCCCCTCCTCATTCCATACCCCATCATTATTAGATGCTCTAACTCGTAATACATAATCACCTCCAGGTAAATTATTATAACTTACATATCTTCTTTTTGTAGGAGGATTCCAGTCCTCATCAATACCTTCTAGCTTCCACGAAAACATGTTTTTAGTAGGCAAATTAAAATCAATACCTACAAACTCGAAAGAAAAAAACTGATCCTTGTAACTTAACTCTAAATATTTTTTCTGAGAAATATTCGAATCCAGTTCCACTTCTTTCTCAAAAATTTTAAATGAAGTAAAGTAAACTGGTGGCTGATGTGGGTTATCAATTACTTTTTCAGGATAAAATGAATTAAACCCATTAATTCCACCAAAAAACATCTCTCCATCGTTTGATACATGGTATGCCCCTTGATTAAATTCATTGGATTGAAGCCCATCAATTTCAAAGTAATTTTTAAATTGAGCTATTTGATTTTTTGCATAAAGCTTCAAATCAAGTTTGGATAACCCAAAATTGGTACTTATCCATAATACATTCTTATTGTCTTTTAAAACTCCATAAATATATTCGTTTGGAAGACCATCAATCTCAAAAAACCAAAGAACAGCATTGTCTTTTGTATTCAAATGCACCAACCCAGCATTTGTTCCTATCCAGAAATTCTTATCATCTATTTTTTCAATAGAATTAATGGTTACTTCATTATTTTTAATATCTACTCTATTAATTTTATTACTATAAACATCTAACACACACAAACCATTACTCGTACCAACATAAAGCTTGTCATCTTCCTTATCGGAAAACAAACTTGTAACGTTACTACCAACTAAACCATCGCCAGTAAAAAAATTTCTAATCGATTTCTTTTCTTTATCGAATTTATTAAGCCCATTTAATGTCGCTATCCAAATATTTCCAAATTTATCCTCATCAATATCTACAACAGTGTTGTTTGAAATTGAAGTTCCATTCAAAACTTTACCTTCCTCTAAAGGTTGTGAAAATTGTTTACTTACAGGGTCGTAAAAATTTGCACCACCACCCCATGAACCTATCCAAACCAACCCATCTTGGTCTTGATGCAGCGATAAAATACGAGAATGGATTTTGTTTTCTGGAAAAGTAATCTGTCTGTATTCATTTTTATTTCTGTCAAGAATATTTATTCCTCCCCCCAATGTACCTAGCCATAAATTACCATCAGTAGTTTTTAAAATAGACATTACGGTATTTTCTGATAGGGTATTGACCTTGTTTTCTTCTTTAAAATAATGTCTAAATCGATTGGCTAATTGTTTATAGATGTTAAGCCCACCTCCATCGGTTCCTACCCAATAAATGTTATTATTACTACCTAATACACATGTAATGTTGTTGTTGTTTAATGAATAAGTGTTTGATTCATTTCTATAATGTTTAGTAAACTCATTGGTTTTAGGATTAAATACATTTAATCCATTAAAAGTTCCTATCCAAATCGTTCCATCAGGCATTTGAGTGAGACATCTTACCCTCTCATTAGAAATATTTTTAGTGGACTTACCTTCTACAAAATATTGAAACTGATTTATTTTTGGCTGGTATTTAATTAACCCTGAATTATTCGTTCCCATCCATACATTTCCAGCTAAATCTTCTAAAACCGTTCTTACTTTTTCGCTACCTGGCACCTTTAAACCACCATTTTTAGTGGTATCTTTAACTTGTGTAAATTGTTGTGATTTTTTATTGAAGATATGTAGCCCTTCTCCAAAAGTTGCAACATACAATTGATTTTTATTTGATGAAAGAACAATACTCCACACTCTGTTACTTTTTAATCCTTTTTCGTGTGGGTAATAGTTGGTAAATGTTTTTCGGTCTTTATCCAAACTACACATCCCCCCTTCAGTTCCTATCCATAAAACACCATTTTCATCTTCTGTAATAGACCGAATTGTATTGTTTATCAATGTATTTTTTACGGTAGGATTTTGCTTAAAAACTGTAAACTTATTAGTAAATCTGTTGTATGAGTTTAATCCTGCATCATTAGTCCCTATCCAAATAATACCTGTTTTATCTTCAAAAATGGACAAAATATTATTACCTGAAAGTGATAAAGAATCATGCGGATTGGTTTTAATAATTTCAATAGAATATCCATCGTATTTATTTAATCCATCTTGAGTTCCTACCCAAATAAATCCATATTTATCTTCTAAAATACAGTTTACAACACTTTGAGACAACCCATCAGAATTGGTTATCTGATTAAACCTCAAATCTTGTGCAACAACACCTTGTAACAAGGCAAGTATAAAACCGATATGTAAAAATATTTTTGGCAATAAATTGATTTTATTCTAATACAAATTAACAGATTAATTTCTATATTTTAATTCCTGTAACTAACACATCATCAAGTTGGTTCACCTCCTTTTTCCATTCCAGAAATTCGTTTTTCAAAATTTCTTTTTGAGCTACCATCGTCAACATAGCGTTTTTTAGCAAAAGATCTTTTAACCGTTTAATCAAATATTTCTTATTATTTGCACCACCAAATTGGTCAGCAAACCCATCGCTAAACATATAAATTAAATCATTTTTATGTAATTGAAAAGATTGTTCTTCAAACTTAAACTCAAATGCTGTTCTTCCTCCAATTGCAGTTTTATCAGGTTTAAGTTCTATCAATTCATTTTTTCTAACTATAAATAATGGTCGGTTTGCTCCCGAATATTTCAGCATCAGTTTTTCATTAATAGAAATAATCGAAATATCCATTCCATCGTTACTATTGGTTTTAACATCAGTACTTCTAAAAGCATTTTGTACTCCTTGATTTAAAAGTGTTAAAATTAATGCTGGGTTGTTAATTGTTTCATCGTTAACAATGTGATTTAACAAATCATTACCTAACATTGATACAAATGCCCCTGGCACACCATGACCTGTACAATCGGCAACTACAAAAAGCTTATTATTGTTTCGTTCCGACAACCAATAAAAATCGCCACTAACAATATCTCTAGGTGCAAAAAACACAAAGTTTTCAGGAAAAACGCTGTCTATTTCTGATTGTTTAGGCAAAATAGCTTCCTGTAATCTTTTAGCATAGTTTATACTATCTTTTATATCTGTTAAAGCATCTAACAACTGCTCATTTTTCTCCCTAATTTCTTTTGTTCTTAACTTAATAATTCCTTCTAATTTTAAATTGGCAAGTTTTAACCGATAAACACTTAGCTTTACAATAAACCATATAAATAAAGCAAGAGCTAAAACATATACTACGTAAGCCAACCAGCCTCTGTACCATGGTGGAATTATTTTAAACCGAAAAACAGTTTCTATTCCGAGGTCATTAAAGGCATTTCTAGAACGAACTTTAAAGGTGTAATTTCCTTCAAATAAATTGGTGTATTGTTTTTTGCTTTCAGTAGTCCATTCCGACCAATCGTCATCAAAACCTTCTAGTTTATATTGAAATTGATTTTGTTGTTCGTTTAAAAAATTGGTACAACTAAATTCAAATTGAATATTGTTGTTTTCGTAGTTAATCTCATACGTAGATTTTGGTAATCCAAAAACTCCTACATGGATAATAGAATCATTAGAAATACTAACTTTATTTAATAGAGTATAAAAAATAGCATTATACTTTACCGAATTTTTAAGATGATTGTATTTAAACAACCCCTCAACTCCTCCCAGCCAAACATCGCTGTTATAATCTGGATAAATGGCATAAATAATTCCTTGTGGCAATCTATTAAACTGTTGGTAATTAAAGCTGTAATTATCGTTGTGCTCCTTTACAAACCCCAATGGTTCATTATTAACTACTCCACTAATTGGAGCATACATCCATACGTTATGGAAATTGTCTTCCATTAATCTATAAACTAATCTGGTTGAATTAGAGAACGATTTGCCGAGCGTGGTATCAGGGTAAAAAATGATTTTTCCATTTTTTACCTTTTTTTTCATCAACCCAATATCGGTACTAAAAACAACTTCATTGTTGTAATTAAACACATCTACTTCTAGCCCTTTTAACCCCTCGTCGTAGCTATAATTTTTAGCTTTTGACGATAATAATTTAAAATCATCCGTTAATTGATAGTTAAAATTAATCGCTCCATTTACATAAGTTCCTAACCAAATGTTTTGCTCTGTTTCTTCGTAAATACTTCTTACTTGTGTATTTACCTCAAGTATCTTATCTTCTTTCCATCCTTGATTAAAATTAACCAATGAAAGCCCATCTTCTCTACCAGTAAAAATTAAATTAGAATAATAACTCGATTTTTTTAGCACATAAACAATATCATTATTATACCGAATTACTTGGTCTTGTTTATTGATACCAAATACTCCTCCACTACTAGCAACCAATATTCTGTCATTAATTTCAAGCAAATCCCAACATTGAGATTTAATATCAGGAATTAGTCTAAACTCTAATTTATCTCCAAATGGCGTTGTGGTGGTTTTAGACTGATACAATCCAACCGAAGTAGCTACAAACATATTGTTATTGAACCTAGCAATACTCATTATCGTTCCTTCAATTTCTCCATTGGTATTGTAACTAGAAAAAGGACTGTTGTATTCTATTTTTGTAATTCCTTTATCCAACATCAACCACAAATTCCCTTGTTTATCGAAAAAGGTTTTCCAACAAGTTTGATGTTGAACACCACTTTGCTTGTTAAAAATCTCTTCTATCTCTCCAATTTGATTCAGTATTATCACACCATTTTTAAGTGTTGAAATACAAATATTACCATCAGGAAGAACCGCAGCAGAATATAAATCAGATTGCTTAAAAATAGCTTTAGTTTTAGCATCTCCAACTTCGTAAATGGTATCGGTAGAGTAAAAATATAATCCGTCGTCTTTGGTTACAACCATTATACCATTTCTATTTTCAACTACCGCATAAATTTTCATTTTACTAAAAAAGTTACCTCGAGGCAATTCTTGAAGCTGTTCATTTTCGAATTTCATCAACCCCGACGAATCAGTAGAAAGATAGATAGTACTCCCTACTTTGGAAAACAACTTACCTCCCTTATCAGCCACTTTACTTAGTTTGTTGTTTTCATATTTCAAAATATACCTATCGGTCGAAAAATATGTGCTGTTTTTTAGTTGAACAATGTTCCAAACACTACCAAAATCTTGAAATTCTTCGGCTAAAGAAGTGGTAATCGAGTTGAAAGCAGGATTACCCTGTTTATCGCTCTCAATAATACCTATTTCGTTATAACCACCTGCAACAACTTTTCCTTCATTATTTAAAACCAACGAACGTATTATTGAACCATTTGGAGCTCCTATTACATCCCATTTGTTACCCGAAAAAACCAATACACCATAATTATTGGCAAAATACATTACTCCCTTTTTGTCTTGAACAGCATCCCAATTTTGAAAAAACGCGTTGTAATCTTTTGGTGTATAATTTTTCACAAAAGGTTTCGAAAACTGCCCTTTTAAAAGGAAAGCACTCATTAAGAACAACAAAATAAAAAAATTACGCAAGTTCATTTAATATAGAATAACCTATTTTTGTGGATTGAAAGATAGTTTAAAAATGGAAATTAACCAAGATAAAAATAGCTGGTTTGAAGAATGGTTTGATTCTCATTACTACCATTTACTCTATAAAAATAGAGATTATGTTGAAGCCGAACACTTTATAAACAATCTTATACATTACTTAAAACCTAGTCCAACTTGCAAAATGCTTGATATCGCTTGTGGAAAAGGTAGGCATGCTATCTACATTAATAAATTAGGATACAAAACCGATGCTTTTGATTTATCGGAAAACAGCATTATAGATGCCAAACAATACCAAAATAATACCCTTAATTTTTTCATAAACGACATTAGAAAGCCTCTTAAATTGGATTATTACGATTGTGCTTTTAATTTATTTACCAGCTTTGGTTATTTTTCGGATGAAAACGATAACCAACAATCAATTGATGCAATGGCTAGTAGTTTAAAAAAAGGTGGCGTTTTGGTTATTGATTTTTTAAATGTGAAACATACGTTATCAAACCTTAAAACTATTGAGACAAAAAAAGTTGAACACATTACCTTCGACATTACCAAAGAACTAGATAACAACTTTATTATTAAGCACATAAAATTTAACGATAACAATACCGATTTTCATTTTACAGAACGTGTTAAACTAATCCAATTAACTAATTTCAAAAATTACCTGAAAAAAGCGGGATTAACTTTAGAAGCTATTTTTGGCGACTATTCATTAAATCCATTTGATGAAGAAAACTCTGAAAGATTGATTATTATTGCAAAAAAATAATGGAGTTAATTTACACATACCTAACACTACTTTTTGTTCCTTTAATTACAGGGATTGTAATTTTATTTCTAAAGCCTAAATTAACTTCTAACTTAAAGTTATTACTTTCTTTTAGTGGAGCCTTTTTATTGGCTATATGCTTTTTACATTTAATACCCGAACTATATCACGACTACTCATACAATATTGGCGTTTTTATTTTAGTCGGTTTTGTTTTACAAGTCTTATTAGAGTATTTCTCAAAAGGTATTGAACATGGTCATTATCATCCTGATAAAGAAAAAAAGATTTTTCCCTTTGCCTTGTTCTTGAGTTTGTGTTTACACTCATTTGTAGAGGGAATGGCTTTAGTAGAATCCAATCATGCGCATCACAACCATAGCGACAATACCTCATTATTAATTGGAATATTAATTCATAAAATACCAATCGTTATTATTTTGGTTACGCTATTGTTAAGCAATAAAAATTCTTTCACAAGTACCTTAATTTCAACTACAATTTTTAGTGCTACAGCTCCAATTGGCTTATTTTTAGCATCAACGTATGGAAGTAGTTTACTGAACAACGTTTCTATTCTTAATGCTTTAGCTGTTGGTATTTTACTACATGTATCAACCACCATTCTTTTTGAAACCAGTGAAGGACACAAGTTTCACCTAAAGAAATTTGTAGTTATTATTATTGGATTACTGGCTGCCATTTTAATATTGTAATGCTGTTTAGGCTCGTTGAACATAACGATATAAACAACATTAAAAAGCTTGTTGACGAAGCTTTCGGATTAAACTACCTTTCTTTACAAGCTATCACCAATCATATTACTTCAAAAAACTGTTATAGTTTTTGTTTGTCTGACAATAATAATTTTGTAGGGTTTATATTTCTTAAATTACATTCCGTAACATCAATTAACGATTTTTTGCTAAAAGAACATGAATGGTTTTTATCTTATTTTAAAGAGTATAAGATTATAGCAATTGTTGAACAAATTGCTATAGTTAATGAATATAGAGGTAAAAAACTGTCGAACCAATTACTCAATAAAGCTCTTGGTTTTATTGAAGATAAATGTGATGTTGTTATTAGTGTTTGTTGGTTAAAACAAGAGCTTACACCTATGGCTCGGTTATTAAAAAGAAACAATTTTTACCCGATTAAAACTGTATCAAACTATTGGAAAGAAGATAGTTTAGAAAAAGAATACAACTGTGCCATTTGTGGAACTCCTCCTTGTAAGTGCTCAGCAGAAATTTATGAATTAAAAAAGCCTTTCAATTACTGAAAGGCTTTAAATTTATTTTGCAACTTTAGTTCTTTCGTAAAAAAGTGTTTTTACTGAAATATAATCTTTACCTGTATTGATGAACTTTTCCAAATTAGCTTTTGTAACATCATCAATGTAATACAACAAAGGTTGGTCTATATTGTTAATGTTTTGAATGGCAGGTAAAACCTCTTTATCCCATAGGTCAGCATAAGTTAGTAAATCATTAGGGTTAATTAATCCTCTACAGTTTGGTTTTCCACAACCACACTTCATCGAACGCTCTATGTTTAAAGCACCATAATCATCAGTAATTTGCTCTCCTTCTTCAATATCACGTATAGCAATCTCGAAACCATATCCTGTGCTAATCGTATTTCTATCGCAATAATGATTGATGTATTTAGCGTAATCCCAACTTACAATTCTACTTCCATTTTGGTCGGTATAAGAAAATTTTTCAATATACCTTCTATAATGACTATCCACAAGCAAATGATGACCCTCAGGAAAAATCAACTCCATTTCATCTATTACATACATTATGGTTCCTTTTGGGATAAATGATTTAGCAAAAACGCCAAGCCCAATCTCCGGACTTACGATGCCAACTTCTGTGTTTGGATGTATCATTTAAATATTAAAAAAATTTATTTACAATTAAATTTATAAATTACCTTTCTCATTTCCAAATTGTTATTGGAAATTACACACAATTGTAATCTTTTTTTTAATCCAAATCATCAATTTAAAAAAATTTTATAGTGCTAACAATCAGTTTAATACTACCTTTGAGGCATGACAAATGAGAAAGAATTTAAAATAATTATCAAAACTTCGTTCGGTTTAGAAGAAGTATTGAATGAGGAGTTAAAACAACTTGGAATTAGCAATATTGAAACAGGAAACAGAGTGGTTAGTTTTAATGGAAATTTAACCGATTTATATCGACTCAATTTATGGTTGAGAACCGCTAATAGAATACTTGTTCCGATAGCTAATTTTAAAATAACCAGCGATAGCGATTTATATGACAAAGTAAAAAATATTGACTGGACCAGTTTCTTTAATGTTAAACAAACCTTTGCCATTGACTCTACGGTATTTTCACCTATTTTTAATCACACTAAATATGCAGCTTTTAAAACCAAAGATGCTGTAGTTGATCAATTTAGAGATAAATTTAACATCCGACCGAATGTTAATACTGAAAACCCAGACATTAGAATAAACCTACACATTGATGCCGAAAGTAATTGTACCATTAGTTTAGATAGTTCGGGCGACCCATTATTTAAAAGAGGCTACCGTGATAGCAGAAGTATTGCTCCAATTAAAGAAGATTTAGCTGCTGGATTAATTTTATTGAGCGATTGGGATAAGAAATCGACGTTTATTGATTTATTCTGTGGTTCAGGCACACTATTAATAGAAGCTGCTATGATGGCTAAAAATATTGCTCCAAACATTAAACGAGAACAGTTTGGGTTTATGAATTGGAAAAACTACGATGCAACATTATTTAACAAAATAAAAGACGAAGCATTAAAATCTCAAAAACCTTTAGAAAACAAAGTTATAGGTGTAGAAATTTCTGGACGAGCCTTAGGTATGGCAAGAGCCAATATTTCTAGTGCTAATTTAATGGATGTTATTGAGCTTCATAAAAAAGACTTTAAGGATTTTAATGCCCCCGCAGATAAAGGAGTTATTGTTAGTAATCCGCCTTATGGTGAACGATTAGGCGAAAATGTGGATGAGTTGTATAAAGATTTTGGCGACACGCTAAAACAAAAATATGCAGGATACAGTGCTTGGTTTATTAGCTCAAACATGGAGGCACTAAAAAAAGTTGGTTTAAAGCCAAGTAAAAAAGTTAAGCTTTTTAATGGTAATTTAGAGTGTAGATTAATGAATTATCAGTTATACGACGGAAGTAAACGAGTAAGAGATGAAAACTAAAACTTTAAAAAAAATTGGGGTATTTACATCTGGAGGAGATTCTCCAGGCATGAACGCTGCGGTTAGAGCAGTTGTAAGAACTTGTTTATACAACAACATTGAACCTTATGGAATATACGAAGGATACAAAGGTTTAATTGAAGGAAATATAAAACCATTGGTAAGTAGTGATGTAAGCAATATTATTCAGCGAGGTGGAACTATTTTAAGAAGTGCTCGCTGTAAGGAATTTCACGAAAAAGAAGGTCGTCAAAAAGCATTCGATAGTATAAAAAAATACCAACTTGATGGCATTGTTGCCATTGGTGGTGATGGTACTTTTACTGGTGCTAAAATATTTAACGAAGAACATCAAATTCCATTTATAGGAATACCGGGAACTATAGATAACGATTTATTCGGAACTGATTATTGCATTGGTTACGATACCGCTTTAAATACAGTTATTGAAGCAGTTGATAAAATAAGAGATACTGCAAGTTCGCACAACAGATTATTTATCGTTGAAGTAATGGGTAGAGATGCTGGTTTTATAGCTTTAAGAAGTGGTATTGGCGTTGGTGCTGAAGCCATACTTGTTCCTGAAACTCCTACTTATATTGATAAATTAATTACAAAGCTAAAAAGTAGCACTATTAATCATAAAAAAAGCATGATAGTAATTGTTGCCGAAGGTGATGAAAGTGGAGGTGCATACAATGTTGCTGAACAAGTTAAAAAATCGTGTCCAGATTTCGATACTAGAGTAACCGTTTTAGGACATATACAACGAGGAGGAAGCCCCTCTGCATTAGATAGAGTTTTGGCAAGTAGATTAGGAAATGCTGCTGTAAATGCATTACTCGACGGTAAAACAAACTTAATGGTTGGAGTTCAGCACAAAGACATTAGCTATGTTCCTTTTGATAAAGCCATTAAACATCATCAAAAAATTAAAGCCGATTTACTTGAATTAGCAGACATACTTTCCACTTAATTAAAACAACATGAAGTTAAATCAACTGATTGAAATACTTGACCAAAATATTCAGCATTATAGCGTTGTAAATAAAAAAGTATCTTCAAAAGGAGTTGATTGGCACATCGACCACTCATTAAGGGTCATTAATGGAGTTTGTAACACTTTAAAGAACTCTAACCCTGAGGACTATCAATGGAAGTTTAACTTTTTAAGAACTTATATTTTATGTTTAGGCGTAATTCCACGAGGAAAAGGTAGGTCGCCCAAAGTAGTAAATAATGAATCTTCTATTCAATTAGAAGAATTACATCAGCAAATTACTGACGCAAAAAAACATTTAACAGAAATTCATAAATTACCAAAAAAAAGCAATTTTAAGCATCCCTATTTTGGAGTGCTAAATTTAAGAATGACAACCTTGTTTTTGGCTATACATACCCATCATCACATAAAGATAATTAAGGATATATTGAAAAATTAACTTTTTTATCACTTCAACTCTCAAAAAGACTGTTATCTTTACATTTAATGACTACAGCCATTATTATAACTTTTTGTGTTTTATTACTGATTTCGTATTTTTTTGATTTATCATCTTCAAAAACAAAAATACCATCGGTTATATTATTACTAGCACTAGGCTGGCTAGTTCGTCAATCAACTCATTTTTTAGATTTTGACATCCCCGATTTATCTCCTTTTCTACCAATACTTGGGTCTATTGGTTTAATTCTAATTGTATTGGAAGGAGCTCTTGAATTAGAACTTAATAAATCGAAAATTGGATTAATTAAAAAATCTTTTTTTGGAGCATTACTACCTATTTTAGCACTATCATTTTTGTTTGCATACCTTTTCTCCTATTTTGGTCAGTACTTATTTAGAGACTGCTTAGTAAATGCAATTCCTCTTGCAATTATATCGAGTGCCATTGCTATTCCAAGTGTAAAAAATCTATCCTCTTCACAAAAAGAGTTTGTTATTTACGAAAGTAGTTTGTCAGATATATTAGGTGTAATCTTTTTTAACTTTGTTATTTTCAATCGTGTTATCGGATTAGAATCGTTTGGAAATTTTGGATTACAATTGCTTATTATTATTGTAGTTTCATTTTTAGCTACCATCCTTCTTTCATTTCTACTAAGTAAAATAGAAACAAAAATTAAGTTTGTACCTATTATTTTATTGGTGATTCTTATTTATGAAATCTCAAAAATTTATCACTTACCAGCATTAATTTTTATTTTAATGTTTGGTTTGTTTATAGGTAACATCGATGAGTTAAAACGTTTTAAATGGATTCAAAAATTTAGACCTGACATACTTAACAAAGAGGTAGGAAAATTTAAAGAGCTTACTATTGAAGCAACTTTTTTAATACGCTCTTTATTCTTTTTATTGTTTGGATACTTAATAGATACGGCTGATATTTTAGATACTTCTACGTTAAAATGGTCGGTAAGTATTGTAGCAATCATTTTAGTTTTTAGATTAATTCAACTAAAAATTTCAAAACTTAAACTAATTCCTTTATTGTTTGTATCTCCAAGGGGGTTGATAACTATTTTATTATTTCTTTCTATTTCAGAATTTGATAGAATTTCGTTCGTTAACAAATCGCTTATTATACAAGTAATTATTATTAGTGCTTTATTAATGATGTTTGGATTAATGATTACCAAAAAGCATAAAAAAGGGTTAGAAAAAAGTGAAGAAGAAAGTTAACAAATAATTAATCTTTTAATCTTTTAATGCTCCTATCAATATACTGGTGCGAAGTAAGTAAAGCGTCTTGAATACGTTTGGCATATCGAATACTGTCCAATATTTCTTTTTGTTTTTCATCAACCAATGCCTTTTGTTTTTCTATCAGTGTTTTTTGACGTTTAATTAACACAAAACGATTAATCAATACCAAAACAAAAATTAAAACAAGCACTAAGCCTCCAATAATAATGTTACGTATTGTTTTTAAACGACTCACCTCTACATCTTGTAATTGCTTATCTTTTTGAAGCAATAAAATTTCTTGCTCTTTTTTCTCCGACTCAAACTTTGTAGACATTTCTGCCACTTGTTTAGCCGATGTCTCATTAAAAATAGATTCTATCATTTCAGTATACAACACTTGGTAATTATAAGCATTGTGTAAGTTCCCCTTTAAAAAATATGCCTTAGATAGTACATGATATATTGTTTTTGTATTTTCTTTGGTTTCAAGTTCAAGTGATACTGGAAGTGCTTCTAAAGCATAATTAATAGCTAAATCTGGTCTTTCCTTTTTTAAATACATTAAACCCAAACTAGCCTTTGTACTCATTACACCCTTTTTATCTTGTAATTGATAACGGATATGAAGAGCTTGTTTAAAGTAATAAATGGCTGAATCTAATTCATTTTTTCTATCATAAATAGATGCCATGTTATTGATAATTACCCCTATCGAGTTTATGTTATTATTTTTCTCAAAATAAGGTAAAGCCTTATAGTAAAATTCAAGTGATTTATCTACATTGTCTTGTTTACCATAAAAATTAGCATAATTAACCAACACTGTTCCGGATAGCTGATCGTTGTTTAATTTCTCAGCAAATTTAGCTGCTTTATCGTTGTATTTTATAGCATTATCAACTTGTCCAATATTACCAAGTATAACAGATATATTTCCATAAAGTGTGGCGATAGCCATCGTATCTTTCCCAACACTTTCGTAAATTTTTAGTACCTTTAAATTCATTTCGAGTGCCTTCGGGTAATTACTTTTTATCTCTTCGATGACTGCCATTTTCGAATAAAGAGCAGCTAAACCCATAGAATCATTTAGGCTCTCACGTATTGAAATCGCTTTATCGTAATGATTTTGAGCCTTATCATATTCTCCAATTCTCAAAAACAATGTACCTAAATCGTTGTACGATTGAGCAACTAGGGTATCGTTTTTAATTTGTTTAGATAGGTTAACAGCCTCGTCACCAAACTTCTCTGCTTTTTTAGGGTCAGACGAGCCATAATACCAGCACAAATCGGTTAGCAAAACCACCTTATCTCTGCCCTTTGCTTTAGGCAACAAACGCTCTAAAGAATCTAAATTTTGAGCATAAGATGAATATGGCAATAGAATTAAGCAAAGCAAAACATACTTCATGTATTGATTAGCTCCAAAAAAGTATGTATTGGTAAATTTTTCCATTAATAAATTACCGGATATTTGGTTGAATCCACCTCGGTCATTATGTTATAAGCAGCATCAAAAATATCCTCTATACTTGGTTTACTAAAATAATCACCATCCGAACCATAGGCTGGTCGGTGAGCTTTAGCAGTTAATGTTTTAGGCTCCGAATCCAAATAAAAATAGCCTTTTTGTTCTTCAACAATTTGTTGTAAAATAAATGCACTTGCACCCCCAGGAACATCTTCATCAACAATTAGCAGCCTGTTGGTATTTTTCAACGATTCTACGATGCTGTGGTTAATATCAAAAGGCAACAATGTTCTAACATCTATTAACTCGGCAGAAATGCCCACTTCGTTTAATTGTTGAACAGCTTGCAACGCTAAATTACACGTAGAACCATACGAAACAATCGTTAAATCTGTTCCTTCTGTCAACACTTCAGGAATACCTAAAGGAGTGGTAAACTCGCCTAAATTAGATGGGATATGTTCTTTAGTCCTGTAACCATTTAATGGTTCAATAACTATAGCTGGGTCGTCACCTTTAAGTAAAGTATTGTAAAAACCTGCTGCATCGGTTAAGTTACGTGGCACACAAACGTGTATTCCTCTCAACGAATTGATAATCATACCCATTGGAGAGCCTGAATGCCAAATTCCTTCTAAACGGTGACCACGAGTACGCACAATAACTGGTGCTTTCTGACCGCCTTTTGTACGGTATTGTAAAGTCGCCAAATCGTCGCTCATTACTTGTAAAGCGTACAACAAATAATCTAAATATTGTATTTCGGCTATTGGACGCAACCCTCTCAATGCCATTCCTATTCCTTGTCCTAAAATGGTGTTTTCTCTAATTCCAGTATCTGAAACTCTAATCTCACCATATTTATCTTGTAAGCCTTCTAATCCTTGGTTTACTCCACCTATTTTACCAGAATCTTCTCCAAAAATCAACACTTCTGGGTAGGTAGCTAATATTTTATCAAAATTCTCTCTCAACACCACTCTACCATCTTCCATGCTATCAGTCAACACCGCTTTCACTTCAGTAACGTTCATAGGTGATGAAGCATATTCCGAATACAACGTAGAACTGTATCTGTCGTAATTCAAATCAGCCGCAGTTTTTAACCAAGCAGACAATGCCGATTTACTCGCTAATTGCTCGTTACGAGCAATTCTCAAGGTCTTTTTTGCTGCCGAAATAATATCTTTACGGATAGGTTCTGTATTCGATTTCAACCCATCAATAAGCGGTTGTATAAAACTTGAATTCGAGCTTTCTGCGGCAATTTTTTGCATCAAATCAACTACCTCATTTCGTTCCGCTTTAATTGGATTTAAGTATGCTTCCCAAGCTGCTTTTTTAGCTTCGTTAACTTCTTTTTTTCCAGCTTTTTCAAGTTCATCAATTTCTTCTTGAGTAGCCAAAGCGTTTTCTAACATCCACTCTTTAAATTTCTTTACACAGCAATATTCAGCTTCCCATTCTAAACGCTCTTTACTTTTGTAACGCTCGTGCGACCCCGAGGTTGAATGTCCTTGTGGTTGTGTAACTTCTTCCACATGCACCAAAACAGGACAATGTTCTTCACGAGCAATTTTAACCGCTTTTTCGTAAGTTTCTATTAATGCTGGGTAATCCCACGCCTTTACTTTAAATATTTCGTAGCCGTTGTTCGCTCCTTTATCGCGTTGAAATCCTTTTAAAACCTCAGAAATACTTTCTTTAGTGGTTTGGTATTTTTTAGGTACTGAAATTCCTTGTCCATCATCCCAAACCGACATTACTACAGGAACTTGCAACACGCCAATAGCATTAATGGCTTCCCAAAACTGACCTTCGGATGTACTTGCATCGCCAATGGTACCAAAAGCAACCTCGTTACCACCTTTTGAAAATTTGGTAAAACCTTTTAAATTTTTGTTGTTACGATATACTTTTGATGCTTGTGCCAAACCCAACAAACGAGCCATTTGACCAGCAGTTGGAGAAATATCAGCAGAAGAATTTTTGATTTTCATCAAATCTTTCCACGTACCATCGTCGTTTAAACTACGTGTACCAAAATGCCCGTTCATGGAACGACCAGCAGAACAAGGTTCAGCCTTAACATCGGTATGTGCGTACAATTGAGCAAAAAATTCTTGAATGGTTAATTGCCCAATAGCCATCATTAAGGTTTGGTCGCGATAATATCCCGATCTAAAATCGCCCTCTCTAAATTGTTTAGCCAATGCCAATTGAGGTAATTCTTTACCGTCGCCAAAAATTCCAAATTTGGCTTTGCCTGTCAACACTTCTCTCCTACCCAAATAAGAAGTTTCCCTGCTCATGTAAACAAGTTTGTAATCTTCTAAAATGGTTTCTTTAAACTTATCTTTCGACAACAACGCATCGGTAGATTTTGTAGCAACTGAATTACTCATTCTCTTTTGGTATTAATAAACTAAAAATGATTAGATAAACCGAGCCTTAACAGACACAACCCATCATTGCGAAATTAATAATATATTGTTAGAGTTAAAAGCGTTTGAGTTGTAAAATTTGAATTAGAAAACCGTACTCTATTTTAATTATATTTGAATATCTGAAATTATGAATTTCGAATCCAATAAAATACAACTTACTATTTTTAATGGAAAATTTTTGATTTCCGACAGAATGCCAATAAAGTATCTAGAAATTACAGCTTTTCTTATTCTTTGTTCAATTTTTAGTATTTTCTTTCTTGGTTTAGCTGGAATTATATATTCAATAATATTTTGTTTAGGCTATATATTGTTTAGATTTTTTGCTTGGATTATTTGGAAAAAAATTGAGATTAATATAGAAAGTAGAAAATTAACTACTACTCGTATGGTTTTTAACAAAGAAACCAAAACAGACATCATAACAAACAAATTCGATTTTTCAAACCTAATCTTAAAAGAGTTTGAACAAAGTGGAATGAAACGAGGAATGATTCAATACAAAAACCACAAATTAAACGACTTAATGCTTTTGACTCATCAAAAAGATATAGAATTATTAAAAAACGAGTTATTTAATAAGTACTAATTTTTACTCCAACCGCTTGTAATACTCCAACTCATGTTGTAATAAGTTGGGGTGGAAAATTTTAATTAAATCGGCTAATACCACTTCTGGGTTGATAACCCCTGATTCCCAATAATCGTTACCATCAGTAGCATTTATTTTTTTATTATTGTTGTACACCTTGCCTTCTTTAACCGATTTAAAGTTGTTGAGTTTGGCATCAACATCGGTTACTTCTTTAATAGAGTTGTAGGCATTTAAGTTTATCCAATAATCAGCGTTTATGGCTTTTTCAATAATCACTTCTTTGTCTACCATAAAGCTTGAAGTTTCTTCGTTTTGTTTCCACAAATATTCCGCTCCAGCATCGGTAAACAATTGTGCTTGAAACGATTTTCCTCCAGCCAAATACCATGCTCCGTTCCAAGGCATACCCACAAAAACGGTTGGTTTGCTGGTTACTGTTTTGGTGAGTTCTACCAAGTTGTTGTATTTTTCCTCAATGTCGTTGTAAATTAGTTCAGCCAACGAATCTTTATCGTAAAAAGCGGCTACAAACTTTATCCATTCAGCTTTTCCTAACGGGTGGTTTTCCATGTATTCGGAGTTTAACACCACATTTAATCCTAACTTTTTTAACTTATCAATTTTTGATGATGATGATGCATCAATACCAAACGTCATCACTACTTCGGGGATAAGTTCCACCAACAATTCGTAATTAACCAATTGGTTGTTACCAATTTCTTTTATTTGTTGGTTTTTAATGCTGCTCAACACTTTTTCGTTGCTCACATAATCGCAACCTGACAAACCTTTAATTGAACTTAACTCGTTTAATTTGTCAATAAAAGCCACATGGGTTAAACTAAAACAAACGATTGATTTTATGGGTGTTTTTATAAAAACTGCATCATCAAAACCAGTCGGTTTTTCGTTTTTATACAGCACATATTGGTAAGGTGTGCTTTCTCCTTTCCAAGTATTTTTTAAGGTTAATACTTTAAAATCCACCCCATTTTCAATGGTAAAACCAGTAGCATAATTTAATTTAACATTGGTTAATGTTGTGGCATCAGCTAGTTCCTTAGCAGACTCAGAACAACCCAAAAAAGCAAGTAAAATAAAAATGAAAAAATGTCCTTTCGAGTTTTTTCTAAAAGAAAAAGTATCGAGAACAACATTTTTTCTATTCTCGATACATCCCGCAAAAAAGCGGGACACTCGAATTGACAACGTCGTTTTTAGCTGTTTCATTAATCTATAAATCGTTTTAATTCATTGGTTTCAAAAGTCCATTCTGGCGTGTAAACGTGTTGTTTAATTGCCGCAACGCTATACCAAGGGCTTAAATTGGTATTGGATGGATTTTTTAATACATGAATATTTTGTGCTGGCATGTAGCTTTGGACTATCATAAAACATTTGTCACCCGTTTTAGCATTGGTAGCTACATCAACCACTATTACAGCATGACCCGGAAAACCACCCTTGATAAAAACATCACCAATTTGTATGTCTTTTAACTCAACAGCTCGCAATTCTTTGCTCAACGATGATGTCCCTGCATAAGAAAAAATGTTGATTAGGTACTTTTTAAAACTCGCATACGAAGCATTGTTTTGGCTACTTACCCAAACTACCTTGTTGCCTTGTAATTTCGGGTAATAACCGCTACTCCATTTACTAAAAGGAATGCTTACGCCATTGGTGTAATTAAATTTTATTTTAGCTGTTTGTTTGCTTGAGTACAGATATTCGGCACGTAACCGCATTACCGCATCTGCACATTGTTGTAAATCTTTATCGCCAACATCAATGTTTAACACCTTAAACTGAGCGTTTTGGTTTCTTTTCTTGTTTCCATCAAACAAATAAACCGTATTGTCGCCTGTTTTTATGGGTAAATGCTGCAACCACGCTGCAAAAGAGTTTTTAGGAGATTTCAATCGTTGATAATCTGCTGGAGGGGTAATTATGTTTACCAAAGCATTTTTGTAATTGTAATTAAGCCACTCGTAACGATACGAAGTAGTATCAATGTTAATCGTTTCAGGTAAACTAGGTAAAGATTGTGCTGAATTATTAAGACAAGAAATGGTAAAACTCCAACACAATAAAGCTGTTATGGTAAATGCTGTTTTACCCATTGCTTACTTCACCGAAACATTTACGGTATAAAACCCACTGTTTGAAGCATTAAAAACTGTTTCGTGAATGGAAAGAAACAACATTCCACTCTGGCTTGATTTAGCATGATATGAAGCTCCTGCTTTAGTAGAAGCACCTATTTCTCCTATTTTAAAAACTACATTACCATAAGAAGGATAAGTGGATGAAGAATTGTAACTGTCGGTATAATTTTCACTCACCGTATTTTTAACCGAGCCATCTGGTTTGTATTTACTGCCTGACAAGCTCGCTAAAGTCACCTCTCCAGTAGCTGTAATGTTTATGGTTTGTCCTGGTCGGACCATTATACCCGTTTTAAACCAACCACCATTAATGTTTGAACTAATGTGTGTAGAAGCCATTAACTTGAATGTTTTGCTTCCATTGTTATCCCCATCAAAATAGCTTACATCAATTTTTTGAATCTTATCTCTTGGAATGGTTAAAGTACCATACTCCGTTTTTAGCTCAATGTTAGCAAATTCATAAATTCCGCCCATGTTGTATTCGTAATCAATCATCACCACATCGTTGGTTTTGTAGTTACTACTAATGCCATGTGTAGCCTTTAACTCGTTTAAAGCATTTGATAAAGTAAAATCGCTAAAACTACTTGGCTCATAAGTGCCTGTTAATATAACCTCTTCTAAAACAGGAATTGCACCTTGAGAAAGAGCTGTTAAAGCCGTGTAAACTTTGCTTCTCATTTCCTCGTTAGAGTTCAGCAATTGTTTGGCTAAATTGGTAATGTTTGTTTTTTGAGCATTTTCTGGATGTATTCCAAGTTCTATTGATGTTACATTTTGAATAGGCACATCAAGCTGTCCATAACTGGTTTTTAATACCACTTTTGAAACCTTTGTGGTTCCAGTAACAATGTTACCATCTTTTAGCGTTAAGGTAAATTCTGTTTTACTTTGTGCGAAGCACCAGTTGGAGAATAGAAAAGCAATAATTAAAATATGTTTCATTTGATAAAATTAAAAAAATTGATGTATTGTTTTTTTGATTGTCATTGCATGTTAGTTCCTTTCACTTTTCAATTTTTACTTCTCAAAGTAGCCCCTCCTTCGGAGGGGTTGGGGAGGCTTTTACTTTTCAATGGATTCTAAATTCCATAGTGTTTCGGTAATGTTATAACCATTCTTGGTGTAAAACTTACCACCCCATTTGTAGAATATTTTTTCGTAAACATCCACATGTTTACCTGTTACTTTTATTCTTTTTAGGATTACTGCATTGCCTTCTTCAGTAGTCTCTTCTGTTATTCCTTGAGGATATTTGTTCGACAATTCTAAATTCTCACTTGGTTTAAGCTCACCAACATAAACATCATGTGGCTTAACGTTTCTGATTTTTTTATACGAAAGCGTATTTAAATCAGCCAAGGTTTGGTCGTTTTTAGCTCTTTCTTGCTCTAGTTTTTCGTAAAAACGTAAATGGTATTGCGATTTGGATGCATTCATTTCTTTACGCTCTTTTTCTACTTTTTCTAATTTACTTTTAGCATTTTGCCTGTTGTCCGCATGGGCATTTACCCTATCTTTTTCCTGATTAGCCAATTCATTTTTGTACCCTTGCAAATAAGCTGTTTTATCTTTATACGTTTGTTCTTGACGTTTTGCCGATAATTTTATTTCTTCTTCATATTCATTTACTTCTCGTAAACTAATTTCTCTTTTTGAGGTAGCATCTTCAGTTCGTTGTTTTTCCAAACGAGCTATTTCCTCTTTGTATTCTTCCATTTTGGTTACGTTCAACTCATAAAACTTAGAACTTCTCAACTGTTGTTTATGCATGGCAGTAACCATTTCATCTAAACTATCTCTGCTATACTTTCTTCTGTCAAGCGATTTTGTAATCAACACATCCTCTTGGTCTTTCAGTTGTTGCGTATATTCCGCAACCTTCATTTCTCTTTCTTTTCTTCTTTTTTCAGCTAATTCAACGTCGCTTTTTATTTGCTCTACTTGGTTTGCCAATTCTTTTTTGTTGTTGGCTCTTCTATCGTTTGCTTTCTCTTGCAACATCAAATCATTTTCAATCACTTGGTCAGCAAAAGCGTATAATTCCTGTACTTTTTCTTCCAATTGTTTATCCTGACTAGCATTATACAATCGGATATTTTCTTCCATGTCATTATTATCAGCTTTAGCTTTTTGACGTTTGTTTTCAGCACTCGAAATCAATGTTTTTTCAGTGCTTTCGTATTCCTTTTTAGCAGCAACTAATTCTTCATGGTTTTGTTGGTGATATTTATTCGCCTCTTCATATTGCGATTTCATATCTTGTTCCAAACCCTTTAAATTATCATGAGCTCCAGTTATTTTATTATAGGATGATGAAACTAACACTGCCTCTGCACCTTCTACTTCTTTTTTGTAATTTTCTACGGCTATTCCTTTATCCACTTCTCTATTCTTCAATAAATCAGCCATCATTGCTTCCAACTCTTTGTCTTTAGCATCTGTAATTTTTACCCTCGGACCATTTGGGTCGTTACTTACCACAATGGTTTCGTTGGCTTTTTTCATTCTAATTTCAATTTCAGCCAATTGTTCTTTTGGGTATTTTTCATCAGGATAAAATCCTAAAGCTTGCTCGTATTTATACTTGGCATCAGAAAACTTATCAAATTTAAATGCTCTATCAGCATCGTAAATCAAAGAAGTGTATTGCTCTCTTTTTTCTTTTTCTTGTTTTGCTAAAGCATCTTTATCTTTTTCTTGTTGCGATAAATTAGCCAACAAAGCATTAATTTGACTTACTTTTTCTTTCGGGTAGGCTTCGGTTGGCATTAAGTTAATTGCTTCATTATAAAGTCCTAGTGCATCTTTGTAGGTTTGTTTCGAAAACGACTCATCAGCTTGTTTAATTAATGAGTTGTATCGGTCTTGTTTTTGTTTTAACGCGTTGTTCGTTAACGATATTTCCTCTTGTTTTTTTGCCAACTCAGCCAAAATGATGTCAATTTCTAAAATCTTGTCTTTCGGGTAACCTTCGTTTGGCTTAACATTTAAAGCCGATTTATAGGTTGTTTTGGCATTCTCATAATCTTTTGCAGAGAAACTATTGTCGGCCTGAGCAATTAAAGCTTTATATTTTTCCTCCCTCTCTTTTTCAGCCATTAATGCATTTTCTTTCTCTGCAGCCAACTTTGCCAATAAATCGTCAATCTCTTGGATTTTTGTTTTTGGATAAGTCTCGTTAGGTAAAATGGTTGATGCCTCTGTAAATTTACGTTTCGCATCGTCGTATTTTTTAGCTGACAATTCACCTTCTGCCTGAGCAATCACAGCATTGTAATATTCTCTTTTTTTCTTTTCAGCTTCTAAAGCCAATTTCTCTTCTTCGCTCTTTTTAGCCAAATCAGCCAAAAGCTTGGTTATCTCATTTATTTTATCTTTTGGATATTGCTCATCCTTTTTGATTGCCGATGCTTCGTAATACTTGATTTTAGCGTTTTCGTAATTGGTCGTTTTAAACTCATTATCAGCCTCAGCAATTATCTTGTTGTATTTATCATTCTTCTCTTTCTCTGCAGAATTTGCAGCTTCTTCTGCTGCTTTTTTAGCGGCTATATCTGCCAATATTTTTTCAATTTCCGTTATCTTATCTTTTGGATATTGCTCGGTTGGCTTAACTCCCAAAGCTTGGTTGTAGTTCGATTTGGCATCATCATAACTTTTTGAAGTAAAGCTCTTATCAGCAACAGTAATTAATGCTTTATATTTTTCGTCTTTCTCTTTTTGAGCCATTAAAGCCGATTCTTCAGCAGCTTTCTTTTTAGCCAATTCAGCCAAGATATTTTCTATTTCAACCAACTTGTCTTTTGGGTATTGTTCGGTTGATTTTATTGTTAAAGCTTGATTGTAGTTGGTTTTTGCAATGTCGTAATTCTTGTTTTCCATTCCTTTATCTGCTAAAGCGATAAAAGCTTGGTATTTCTCATTTTTTTGTTTTTCAGCCAAAGCAGCAGCTTCTTCTTCGGCTTTTTTCTTTGCCAAATCTGCTAATAACGATTCTATTTCTTTCAACTTATCTTTCGGATATTTTTCTTCGATTTTTATAGCAGAAGCCCCCGAATAACTTGATTTAGCTACATCATAATTTTTAGCTTTAAAAGCCGCATCTGCCTCAGTAATCAAGTCATTATATTTTTGATTTTTAGCCTTTTCTTCAGCTTCTTTTTTAGCTAAATCAGCCAATACATTGTCAATCTCTGTTATTTTATCTTTTGGATATTTTTCGTCAGCTTTTATACCTAATGCAGCTTGATATTTACCTTTTGCATTGTTGTAATCTTTCGAAGCCAACAGCGCATCTGCTTCTTTAATTGTTTTCTGGTATTGCTCCTCTTTAGCTTTGTTTTCAGCTTCTTTTTTAGCCAATTCAGCTAATAAAGATTCTATCTCTTTTAGTTTATCTTTTGGATACTTTTCTTCGGTTTTTAATTCCGATGCCGATTGGTATTTACCTTTAGCTTTGTCATACTCTTTAGAAGTCATTAACCCATCAGCCTCTGTTATCAATTTTTGATACTGCTCATTTTTAGCTTTATTTTCTGCTTCTTTTTTAGCTAAATCGGCTAAAATAGTTGCAATTTCTTTTAACTTGTCTTTTGGATATTGTTCTGTTGGTTTAATTCCTGAAGCAGATTCGTAAGCTTGTTTAGCCACATCGTATTTTTGCAAACCCATCGACTTATCACCATTCGAAATGGCAGCCTGATAAGCAGCTTCTTTTTGTTTTTCTTCCGCTTCTTTCTTCGCTAAATCATCTAACAATGTTTTGATTTCTGCTAATTTATCTTTTGGATATTTTTCAGTTGGTTTAATTGCGGATGCTTGTTGATAGCTGGTTTGAGCTTTTTGATATTCTTTTGCAGTAAACGATTGGTCTGCAGCTGCAATGGCAGCTTTATATTCTTCCTCCAACTTTTTCATATCACCCAACATCTTATCCGCTTCAGCTATTTTCTTTTTAGGATATTCCTCGTTAGCTTTTATCGCTAAAGCTTTATTGTAAGAAGCTTTTGATTTTTCGTATTCTTTCGAATTGAATAAATTATCGGCTTCAGAAATTGCTGCTGCATATTCCTCATCTTTTTTCTTAGCATCAGCTAACAATTTGTCAATTTCCGTTATTTTGGTTTTTGGATAGGCTTCGTATGATTTAATCGAAGATGCTTTAACATATTGTTCCTTTGCTTTAGCATAATCTTTTAATCCAAAAAATTGATCTCCAGCAGCTATTGCAGAATTGTATTCTTCAGCATTCTTTTTCTCATTGTTTACAATATCTTTAATTTCTTTGATTTTATCAGCTGGATATTTTTCATCAGCTTTATAGCTTACCGCCTTTTGATAAGCCAAGGTTGCAGCATCCCATTTTTTTTCGCTGAATGCTTTATCACCTTCTGCTATAGCAGTATTGTATCGTTTATTAGCCTCTTCTGTTGCTGCAAGTTTGTCTGAAATAATCCCCAATTGAAATAAAGGGTATGTTTCGTCAGGGAAAATTTTTGCAGCTTCATCATAAAAGGGTTTTGCCTCTTGGTACTTTTGTGCATTAAATGCTTTATCTGCTGCAGCAATAGCTTTATCGTAACTAGCTTGTTTCGCCTTACGTTCTGCTTCTTGATTTTTTAATCTCGCTGCCAACTCATCTTTTAATCTGTCCAATTCATTTTTAATCGACTTGGTATATTCTGGGTCATAATCCATGTAGCCAGTAGCAGGGTTAAATGCCACTTTAGCAATGGGTTTATTTAAAATAGAAACATCCAAACCATCAATTTTTTCAAACAAGTTCATTTCCATTGGAAATTCAAAACCATATTTGGCATCATCTGGCGGAACATTTTTTGTAGAAAACTCTATACGTTTGGTTACGTGTCCTGGACGAGAAAATTCAATTAAATAAATTCCATCTGGCTCAAGCGCAGCTTGAAACTTACCAGAAGATTCAGATGTGATGGTTTTCCAAACTGAACCATTTTTTTTTATAGTAATTGTAACTCCTTCAAAACGTTTATTGGTTTCTTCTTTTTTAACCGTACCAACAACATCTAAAGACCATTGTCCATAGGAAACAGTACTAACTAGCAATAACACAAAGGCTATTACCAATTTTTTAACTAGATATGCTGTTGCTTTCTGCATCAATGTTTACATACGCTTAACTTACAAATATCGTAATATATACGAATAAACCCTAAAAACAAGGCTAAATTATTCAGCTATTTAAACGTGATTTTTGATTTTTTGTTTTAGCAATTTAAATTAAGATGCTAAAAGCAGAAATATTCCACAAGTACTTGTGTTAAAATGAATTAGAAATGGCAACAAAATCTGTCGCCTTGAGTGATGCTCCTCCAATTAATCCCCCATCAACATCGGGCAAAGCAAAAAGTTCTTTGGCATTAGCAGTATTACAACTTCCACCATATAAAATAGGGATTGAGTTTGCTACAGTTTGATCGTATTTTTTAGCTAAAAAATTTCGTATGTACAAATGCATTTCTTGTGCTTGAAAAGGTGTTGCCGTTTCACCTGTACCAATTGCCCAGACAGGCTCATAAGCTATGACAATATGTTTTATTTGCTCGGATGACAAGTGAAATAAACTTTCGGAAAGTTGTTGTTTTACTACCTCAAAATGAATTTCGTTTTTTCTTTCTTCTAACAACTCTCCGCAACAAAAAATAGGTATTAAATTATTGCTTAAACATTGACTGACTTTATCAGCTAAATCAGCATTGCTTTCTTTAAAATAAGTTCTTCGTTCAGAATGTCCAACCAACACGTATTTTACATTCAAAGAAGCTAACATTTGTGCAGAAACCTCTCCAGTAAATGCACCACTGCTTTCCTTACTGCAATTTTGAGCTCCCACCTGAATTACTGAATTATTTGTTGTTTCAACAACACTAAACAAAAATGGAAATGGCGGAACTAATATTAACTGAGCATTTTTATTAAAATCAGACAATCGGATTTGACGAGTTAAATCAATAGCTTGATTTAAATCTGTATTCATTTTCCAATTACCTGCTACAATTTTTTTTCTCATGTGTTTTTATTTCACTCTAACTCTTGGATCTAAGAGCCCGTAGACAATATCTACAATAATATTGATTACCACAAAGATTGTTGCCGTTAATAATACTCCACCCATAATTATGGGTAAATCAAATTTCATTAAAGCATCATAAAGCACCCAACCAATTCCTTTCCAAGCAAAAATTTGTTCAACAAACAATGCCCCTGCAAGTAAGCTAGCAAACATACCTGATATGGCTGTTACAACTGGATTTAACGCATTTTTTAACGCATGTTTAATCACCACTTTATAAAATTTTAACCCTTTGGCTCGAGCTGTTCGAATGTAATCTTGTGATAAAACATCTAACATTGAACTTCTGGTTAATTGCATTATAGCAGAAACTGGTCTTAACCCAAGTGTTATAGCTGGCAAAATTAAGTTGTCTAACCTTAAAATCTCTCCATTACCTAAATCGTCGTATTCAAACAAACTACCCGTCATATTTAACCCAGTGTATTCCGATAAAAGATACCCAAACAACCAAGAAAAAATAATTGCAGAATAAAACGAAGGTACTGACATTCCCAATATGGATGAAAATAAAAGCGATTGATCCATCCAAGTATTTTGCTTAAGTGCTGCAATTATACCAAAGGCAATACCAATAATAGTTGCCAATAACATTGCTGCTAAAGCCAAAACTGCTGTCTCTAAAAGATAATCACTTAATATTTCTGATACTTTCCGCTTAGTTTGATACGATCGTCTCAAATATGGCGATTTAAACACCAAAACACTTGATTCGCCAAAAGTCATCAATTGTTTATAATCATACTTGTCAGGGTCTAAATATAAATAGTGCTCTGTTTTTGTATCATGAACAGAGATTGGAGACAAATCGTTTAAATACATTACAAATTGAGTAGACAAAGGCTGGTCTAAGCCTAAATCTTTCTTTATTACTTTTAACGATTCTTCATCAGCTCGTTGCCCCATCATCATTCGAGCAGGATCACCAGGAAGAACATTAAAAAGTAAAAAGACAATGGTAATTACTCCAGCCAAAACCAGAAAACCATACAACACCCTTTTTATTATAAAATTTAACAACGTATAAGTTTTACTTTAGATATTTTTCTTTAACCTCTTTATAATCAGGTAAATCATTCGCATTCCATTTTGCTAAAATTTGTCCCTTCTTCAATAATAATACTCCAGGATTTGCTCTAACAATTGTTTTTAATGTAATTGCATCACAGGTAAAAAAATCGAACATGGTTTGATTATCATGCCTGAATTTTTCTACATCTTCATACAATGAAGCTGTTAATCCTATAGTATAATGTCCTTCCAAATTACTTTGGTCGACAAATGTATTAATCTTTTTAACTGTTTTTAAATTTGTCTTTTTAATATCATAAGCAACTACCATAAAAAGATAGCCTTCTTCATTTAAATAATCTTGAGCATAATCGTTACCATCATCAGCAATAATAGTAAAATCGGTAATTGCAGGATGTTCACCCGCAATAATTAACTTGGTTTTTCTATCGTCAAACACATAATTACTATCAGCCCATGGGTAATTTTTCTCTGTAAACTCCTCAACCACTCCTGTAGTTTTGTTTTTGTAATAAAACATGTTTTCAAAAACATCAGGTTGTGCACCTTCTGGCAGAGTCATTTGTTCTGATATGCTTTTGCCAACAGCATAGGGGCGATAATCACGTATTGGTAAATGAACATAGGTATAATAAATAAAGCCTAAAGAAATAGCTGCAACAAAACCAATTGGAATAAATTGTGTGGCTACCGATTTAACTACAAATTTTAAAAGCATATATCCTATAAAACCTACACCTGTAAAAATTAATGGAAAATACCATGAGAATACCCACGAATAAAATCCAACCATTACAAAAGCAGGAATTAAAATGAAAGCGTCATCACGAAGTGTATTCATTTTAATTTTTTGACGTTGAAAAAATACAGGAAGAATCAAAATCATTAAAATCAAATCTTTTGAAAATGATTCCCAAGGTGTTAAGCTTCTACCTAACGAGCCTTTCATGGCATCGCCAAAACAACCACAATCGGTAACACATTGAACTGGTAATTTTTCATTAAAGACTACCTCTTTAGCTCCATCTTCAGCAATAGTAATTTGGTCGTTACTTTCCATTCGAACCAACATACGTTCATGTTCAGGCGAATTTTTAACCACTATGGTTGGTTGATTATATGTTGCTAATGGGTCGCAAGTAGCAGTATGTAATGTTAAAAAGAAAAACACTACTGTTAGTGTTAACAACGAATACACTGTGATTTTTATTCGTGTAGCGAACAACACGGTAAATCCTAAAATAATTTCTAATGCACACAAAAATATGGCAATACCCAAAGCATATTCAGCCATAAATTCGAGCGAGAACGAATCCCACCCTAACATGTTTCTAACACGATAAGCCAACGCTCCGTTTTCGAAATATTCTTCTAATTTATAGCTAAAACCTAGGGTATCATTAGCTTTTATTAAACCCGACACAATAAATAATGAGCCTACTAAAATTCGTGATATGGTTCCTATTAACTTCATAAGTTGCAGTTTAAAAAATCTAAATTAATTCTTCAAACATTTAGTAATTAATTGTTTAACACTATTTTAACTATTATACTCAATTTTAATCATGGCAAATACCGCATAATTAATCATGTCCAAATAATTAGCATCAATACCCTCTGATATCAATGTTTTTCCTTTGTTATCTTCTATTTGTTTGGTTCGCAACAATTTCATTAAAATTAAATCGGTTAACGAACTCAAACGCATATCTCTCCATGCCTCGTCGTAGTCGTGATTTTTATTCTCCATCAAATTTTTTGCTTGAAGAAAATGTTTATCGTACAACTTCTTTGCTTCAGCAAACTCAAGCTCGGTATTTTCATTGTAACCTAATTCTAACTGTACCAACGCCATTATACAATAATTTATAATGCCGATATACTCCGAACGGATACCTTCATCAACTTTGCTAAATCCTTTTTCTTCAATACTTCTGATACGTTTTGCTTTGATAAAAATTTGGTCGGTAAGTGAGCTTGTACGTAAAATTCTCCAAGCACTACCATAATCTTTCATTTTTTTTGTAAAAATGTCGCTACAAATCTTTATTATTGAATCGTATTGTTTAGAAGTATTACTCATTACGTTTTATCTATAACTATAAAATATGTTCACTAAAGAAACTCCGCAAGATACATTTTTTTTGAAAAAAAAATCAATTAATTGTGACGGGAAACTACTAAATTTAGACGAACCCATAGTTATGGGGATATTAAACCTTACTCCTGACTCCTTTTTTGATGGTGGAAAACATAGGCAAGAAGCCGATATTGTTAACCATGTTAAACAAATGTTGAGTGATGGTGCTAAAATTATTGATATTGGGGGCTATTCATCGCGACCAGGAGCATTAGAAGTTACTGAAAAAGAAGAGCTTAATCGAGTTTTACCCATAATAAATTTACTAAAACAAGAATTCGACGAAATAATAATTTCGATAGATACTTTTAGAGCCGAAGTGGCTCAACAAGCCATTAAAAATGGAGCAGCAATTGTTAATGATATTTCGTCAGGAAACATGGATAAAAACATGATTGAAACTGTAGCCGATTTAAAAGTTCCATACATGATGATGCACATGCAAGGGATACCACAAACCATGCAAGAAAACCCTACATACAAAAACATAACTAATGAGGTGATAAACTTCTTTACCGAAAAGCTGGATTTACTCTACAAAAAAGGAGTAAAAGATGTTGTGCTCGACCCTGGTTTCGGCTTTGGAAAAACCATCGAACACAATTATGAACTATTGAATCATTTAAATGATTTCACCCTTTTTGAATTGCCTATTTTAGTCGGTTTTTCGAGAAAATCGATGATTACCAAAGCATTGGACATTAAAGCCAGCGAAGCACTAAATGGCACTACTGCTTTAAATGCATTTGCATTAACTAAAGGAGCAACCATTTTGCGAGTGCATGATGTTGCCGCTACCAACGAAGTAGTGAAACTTTTTAAATTGATGAAGAAAAGTTGACTTTAAACTTTCTGAACAAATTCTGTTCTTAAAATCTAACCTTTTAAATTGAAACCTTATAAAACAAAAAAGCACTCATAAGAGTGCTCTTTTTGTTTAAAAATTCTATTAAATTTTATTCAGCAGTTTGAGTTTTAATTTGCTCAATTTGTCCTGGCAAAGCATCTTTGGTAGCATTTAACGCTTTTGTAGCTTGAGATATAGCTTTAACAGCTTTCATTGAGTTGGTTTTTGGCGTTATCGTTTTTGCCTCTTTCACCACATCATCAGATGTTTGTAACAAAGTGGCAACATCTTTTTGTTGTGCTTCTAAATCAGCTTTTATTGATTTCACCTCTCCAGCATGATTTTTAATATCACCTAATTTTTTAGTTAACTCTTGGTTTTTTTCATACACATCAAAAGCTGAATCTACATATTTATCGGTAGTTCCATGCCCAACAGCAGCTGGTCGTTCAATTTGTTTTACTTCCTTTTTATCATCTTTTTTATCTTCTTTTTGTGCAGAAGCATTAACTGATAATCCTGCTACTAATACTGTTGCAAAAACAACTTTTGCGAATGTTTTTAAATTTTTCATTTTTATTATTTTAATTTTTATAATTTGTAGATAAACAAATATATCATCTTAAACCGATTGAGAAAATTATTTATCTATTTTATCATAATTTTTTTTGTAACAAGTTGGTTTTCAACAAACAGTTGAACCAAATAAAAACCTGCAGAATAATTACTTAACGAAACCATTCCTTTCGAAACTGTTGGTTTGTATTGGTTAATCAGCTGTCCTTGATAAGTGTAAATTCTAATTTCATTAACGATGTTATTTTTTGCATCGTAACCAAATACCTTATCTTTAAAAAAGGTTACCACATTGTCAATTGATTTGTTTTCACTTACACCAACGGTACACAATGGGTCTTCAGTACAAACACTTACTTCTTGCCAAACAGCATTTACCCCTGGTTCTTCGTTAGGATTTGCCCACCATTGATTTTGCCATATTTTACAGTTGTAATAAACTTGTGTTCCAGCTGTTGGATAACTCAATGTTGCATTGTAAACCGCCACACTGCAATACGAATTGCCACCACCCCCTCCACTACAACCAACTGCTCCACCAGTATAAGTTGACATAGTATAATCATTCGCTTCCGTAACTGCTGTTGATTGACTTGTACCGTTTAATACTTTATTTGCGACATTCAAATACGAATAACCTGAACTTGAAGCATTGGTTAACAACATTTGCCAAATCATAATTCCATCGTTATCTCCAACTCTGCTCGGATAATTTTTTATGTGGTCGGATAATGATGCAACATTCGTATGCGTATAAGTATAATATGGACCCCAAGGTTCGTTGGGAAAATGAACACCTGCAGCAACTTTAAATCCGTATGTTTCAGCATAATAAGCATAAGCATCATACATTATACTTCTGTTTGTACTACCCCCAGTATTATACCCTTGAAACGCAATTAAATCGATATCATTACCAACTGCTTGTATAACAGGTATCATGTGTCCTGTAGAGGAAAAACCAAATAAATTAATTCCATTGGTTTGGGCTGTTCCGTTATACAAATTAGCATCTGTTTCACCTGTAAGGGTATTTCTATTTGAAAAAGAAAACGGAGAAGAAGCATCATTATTTACTTGACCTCCTAAAGCTCCGACCCCAGCTGGAGCACAAGCTAAAACATAACCAGCCGATTTGGGCATTAATGCTCTTGAATTGGTAAAAAAATCGATAAAATGCTGAACATTTGCTGCATCTCCAATATTAGCAAATGAGCCATTGGGTTCAAAATCCCAATCAATACCAACAAAGCCCATATCATCTACCAAATCCTTAATTTGCTGATAATTGATGTTACTATAAATGTTGCTACTTGTCCAAAAAGTTTCTCCTCCAATAGATAAAATAACATTTACACCTTTAGCCTTTAATGCCGATACGCTTTCTTTTAAGGCACAACCATCGTATGGTACTTCAATACCTGTATTGGAAATATCATAAGACCCCTGAACATACGTCAAATCAGGTTTGGCAAAAGATAAAAACACAAAATTTACATAAGGGGGAATTTCTCTTAATTTGGAGCTTTGATTGGTTGTCGTCCAAGTTTCTGACCAGGAAGGAAAATAACCCAAAACTACTGGACTAGTAAAATTAAACGATTGACTAAAGGAACTTATAGCACTCGATAACATCATTAATAACAAGACAATCTTCTTCATAATTAAATAGTTAAATGATTAATAACAATCAAAACTAAATAAAGAATACTTATCATAAAAAATTTAAAGCTGAAGAAAAATTAAATAATTTTCTTAAACATTCTATTCCACCTGTTTTTTGATTTGTCTCTCGAAAACAAAATGGTTTGTGCTTTACCTACAATATGATTTTCGGGCAAGAAACCCCAAAAACGTGAATCAGCACTATTATGTCGATTATCTCCCATCATAAAATAATAATCCATTTTAAATTGATACGAATGGGTTAATACTCCATTTATTAAAAATCCACTTTCGGTTTCCTGAAAAGTATTTTCTTCATACACTTCAATTATGCGTTGATACAAGTGTATGTTATTTGTATCGAGTTGAACTGTTTGACCTTTTTTAGGGATAATCACTGCACCAAAATAATCGATGTTCCACAAATAACTCGGATGATAGGGGAAAATATAATCGGCATGAGTATTTGGCTCAACTTCTATTTTTTTTATGGAGTGAACAAAATCTTTAGCTTTTAGCTGATAATAAGCCGAATCAGTCATGGTTAATTCCCAGTGATTTTCTAATCCATCCAATCCTCCTTCGGTTATATCATAATTTAATAAGGTGTCGTTAGTGATTGGCTGAGTAGTAATTACTTTATAGTTAAACTGAGCTTGTTGTGGTAATTGTATTTCTATGTTATTGATGAACACTTTTTTATTGTCAATTTTCAAGGTATCTCCGGGCAAACCAATACAACGTTTAATGTAATACGCTCTATGGTCGACAGGATGTTCGGTATCGAAAGGATAATTGAATACCACCACATCATTTCGTTTAACTGAATCAGTAAAAAAACGATAATAAGGCAATTGAATAAACTCTAAATACGATTTAACGCCTTCGAGCATGGGTAAAAATTGGTGGGTAAGAGGTACACTTAATAAGGTAATTGGCGAACGTGCACCATACGACATTTTGTTTACATAAATTAAATCGCCTGGCAATAAGGTTTTTTCCATTGATGATGAGGGTATGGTAAACACCTCAAAGAAAAAAGCCTTAATTACCATTACAGTAATTAAGGCTAGTAACAATGCTCTAATCCAATCTTTTATGGATTTGAATGCTTTCAATTTAATGAACCAATGAAAATAAACGTTCCCAACGAATTCTACCTAACTGACTATCGTACGATAACCAAACAAAAACAGCCTTACCCACAATGTGATCCTCTGGAACAAAACCCCAAAAACGTGAATCTAACGAGTTGTGACGGTTATCCCCCATCATCCAATAATAATCCATTGCAAATGTATAGCTATCGGCTATTACGTTATCGATATAAATTTTATCACCAACCACACGTAAGTCATGTCCTTCGTAATTATTAATAACTCTACTATACAAAGGCAAAGTTTTTAAATTTAACTGAACAGTTGTTCCTTTTTTTGGAATAACAAATGGTCCCATATTATCTCTAGTCCAATTGTAATTGGTATCGTGAGGAAAAACTGGTAAATTTTGAAACTGATACACGTAACCTAAAGGCTCTATAACTTTCTCAACCGATTTTACATAAGAAAACTGTTTTACTTTTTCAGCAGCTTCATCGGTTAATGTTAATTCAAATTCATTTTTATTTTGCAATTGTTGAATTGGCTCTGTAGTAATGTTTTTCTTTTGTAAGGTTTTTACGTTAAACCCTGTACCATCTGTAACCACCTTATACGTAAATTGAGCATTTGGGTCAAAATAAGCTACTTGGTCGTTAATCATTAACTTACTATCTACTATTTGTAATTTATCACCTGGCAATCCCACACAACGCTTGATATAGTTTTCTTGTTTATCGGCAGGGCGACTTGCCACAGTAAAATTAGAATACACAAAATCTTTTCCGTAATCACGAACCAATTGTTCGTATACTTGATTTTGGTGTTCTAACACCACTGTATCTCCAGCGGGAAAGTTAAATACCACACAATCGTTACGCTCTACATTGCCCATTGCAGGTAATTTAGCATAAGGGAATTTTACCATTTCTAAATACGATTTTTTTCCACCAACAAAAGGCACCCACTCAGGGAAACTATGATGAGTAAAAGGAAAACTAACTGGAGTATTAGGAACTCTGGCACCATAGGCCATTTTGTTTACAAACAAAAAATCGCCCACCAATAACTTTTGCTCCATAGATGATGTTGGAATGGTAAACGCTTCCATATAAAAGCCTCTAATTAAAGTAGCTGCAATTACTGCAAAAACAATGGCATCAGCCCATTCTCTACTTTTTGTTTTTTTGTATTTAGCAGCTTCTTCATATCCAATAAATTTAAAATCGTCTTGAAAAGAAATGTAAGGCAAATAAATACCCGCAAATACTACCCCTAAAAAATGTTCCCAAAATTTAACTTTACCAAACAATTTCATCAATTCTACAATAATCCCCATCCAAACCACAAAACCTAAAAAAGGGATATAGTAAACAATTGTCCACCAAATAGATTTTTTTACAGCTTTTACGGCTAAATGCGTACTGTAAAATGGCACTAAGGCTTTCCAACCTTCTATGCCTAATTTTTCGAAAATCTTATACAATGCAATATGCGTTGCAATAAAATAAACGATTGATAAAATGATAAATGCTGTTATACTGATTTCCATATTCGTATAGTTTATGAGTTTAGTGGTTTATAAGTTTCCCATCCCCAATCCTTCCCAAAGGGAAGGGAGATTCCATTTCCGTCAGCTGACGGAGGTTAGGGGAGAATTTTTGTTTTCAATTAAATAATACATCTTTCATGGTAAAAATACCTTTTTTGTTGTAAATGTATTCGGCACCAATAACGGCACCTAATGCAAATCCATTTCTATTGTACGCCGTATGGGTTATCGTAATATCATCTTCTGCCGATTGATAAAAAATTTCGTGAGTTCCTGGTACATCATTTACTCTTTTAGAAATAATACTCAACTCGTTTTCATTAATTGAATCTTGGTTTACCCAAGTTGATTTTCTATCCAAATTTTCAATAATTCCTTCTGCTAAAGTAATAGCAGTACCACTTGGAGCATCCTTTTTTTCGGTGTGATGAATTTCTTCCATCTTAACACTATAACTTGGATAATTATTCATAAGCTGAGCCAACTTTTTATTGAGTTCAAAAAATAAATTAACGCCCAAACTGTAATTGGTCGCATGCAAAAGTGTATTATTTGTTGCAAGACATTTCGATTTAATTTCATCAAAACGGCTGTACCAACCTGTAGTACCAATAACTACGGGTAAATTTGCTTCAAAACATTTATCAATGTTACCAATAGCCGACGAGGGGTCAGTAAATTCAATAGCTACATCACACTTCTTTAAATTTTCGACAGTAAAATCGGAAATGTTTTCTAAATTAATTTTTAGCAGAACATCATGACCACGTTCTATAGCAATTTTTTCAATTGCTATTCCCATTTTTCCGTATCCTATTATTGCTATTTTCATTCCTTTAAAAACTAAAATTGGTGGTGTTTATTTTAAATTACTCCTTGTTTTACATTGTCGGTAAATACACTTTATAAAAGGTTATTTTATAGTGTGATAATTAAACTAAAACCCTTGCTTAAATTTTTATTATCAGTTAATTGCATGCTTGGTTGAAAATGAAAGGTTAGATTATCGTTTACCGGAAAAGTAAACAAATGTGCATCAACTGTAGCATCAACAATATTAAACACATAAATTAATCCTGCAATGATGTAGGAGAAATCGCGATTTCTTCTATACACATCCATGTTTGTTCTAATGTTTGCATCAGTTAAGATACCCTCAAACTCATCAACTGTGGCAACATCATCATCAATACGAATTAAGTATGCACTTCTAAAACGTTTGTATTCTTTATTGTTAGAAAAAGCAAAATATAACGAAGTCCCGATACCACCGTAAATGATGGGTAATTTCCAATATTTTTTATTGTAAACTTGTCCTAAACCGGGGACAGCCATACTCATTAGAGTGGCTTTTGTAGGAGAATGTTTTCTTGTTTTAACCGAATCTAAAACAATGGTATCGCTTTCTAACGTTTGTGAAAAACCTAACTCAGTTATAAAAAAAATAACCAGACAAGTTAATAAGATATGTTTAGTGATGGTTATCACAATATTGGGTTACAAGCCAAGTAATTCAATCACTCTTTCCAATTGGTCTTCCGATTCAAAAGGTATTACAATTTTGCCTTTACCTTTTTTGTTCGATTGCAATTCAACTTTTGTTTGTAAAATGTTGGTTAAATCTTCTTGTATCTTTAATTGAGTAAAGGTTAAATTACTTGTTCTTCCTTTGTTAAACAAGGCAACTTTATCCACTTCAACTGGTTTATTACCTTTTGCAATTTCTTCAACTTGACGAACAGACAAACCTTCGGCAACAATTTTTCTAAACAATGTTAATTGCTTTTTAACATCACCAATATTAATTAAAGCACGAGCATGTCCCATGGTAATGTCTTTGGTTCTTATCGCCAATTGTATTTCAGCAGGAAGCTTTAGTAACCTTAAAAAATTGGCAACAGTAGAGCGTTTTTTTCCCACTCGCTCACTTAGTTTTTCTTGAGTAAGGTTACACTCTTCAATTAATTTCTGATAACTAAAAGCTACTTCTATCGCATCTAAATTCTCACGTTGAATATTCTCCACCAATGCCATTTCAAGCATTTCTTGGTCGTTTGCAATACGAATAAAGGCTGGTATTCTGTCTAACCCAGCAATTTGACTCGCTCTAAATCTTCGTTCACCTGAAATTAATTGGTATTTATCATACCCTAATTTACGTACAGTAACGGGTTGAATTATGCCTAATTCTTTGATAGAATCTGCCAATTCCAACAAGGCTTCTTTCTCAAACTGTGTTCTAGGTTGAAATGGATTTGCTTCGATATTCGTAATCAATATCGTAGAAACAGTTCCAACTACATTTCCGTTATCACTTGCCGATTTTGAGGTTATATCTGTATCTGCACTTTGTAATAATGCTCCTAATCCTCTTCCTAATGCTGGTCTTTTATTATTACTCATCCTCTAACGCTATAATTTTTTCAGATGAAGGCATCTGAGTCAAGTTATTTTTTTGAAGTATTTCTCTAGCCAAATTTAAGTAGTTAATTGCACCTTTTGATGTAACATCGTGCATAATAATGGTTTGCCCATGACTTGGTGCTTCACCTAATTTAGTGTTACGTTGTATAATGGTATCAAACATCATGGCTTGAAAATGTGTTTTTACCTCCTCTACCACTTGATTTGACAAACGTAAACGGATATCGTACATGGTTAACAACAAACCTTCAATGTCTAAATCAGGATTTAATCTCGATTGAACTATCTTAATGGTATTCAATAATTTACCTAAACCTTCTAATGCAAAATATTCGCATTGAATTGGAATAATAACCGAATCGGAAGCAACCAAAGAATTAATGGTAATCAATCCTAACGAAGGTGAACAGTCAATTAAAATAAAATCGTATTCATCTTTAATTTGAGCCAGCGATACCTTCATCATTTTTTCACGATTAGGTAAATTGATTAACTCAATTTCGGCACCAACCAAGTCGATGTGAGCTGGTAAAATATCTAAATTTGGTGAATCGGTATGCAAAATAGCATCTTTTGGAGCTATTTCATTAATCAAACATTCGTAAATGCTTGTTTTAATGTTGCGAGGGTCGAAACCAACACCTGAAGTTGAATTGGCTTGCGGATCAGCATCTACCAAAAGTACTTTATACTCTAATACACCCAATGCTGCAGCTAAATTGATAGCTGTAGTTGTTTTTCCTACTCCACCCTTTTGATTTGATATTGCTATTATTTTTCCCATATTTATTTGTACTTATACTGGTTAAATGCTTATTGTTTTGGTTTCACCGATGGATAACAAAATTAACTCTTTTCCTGCAGCTGCAAACTTCTTTATTGCCTCTTCTTTATTTATTTTTATATAAGGAAACGTATCGTAGTGAACGCCAACTATTTTATTACATTTTATAAATTCTGCAGCTCTAATAGCATCATCAATTCCCATCGTAAAATTATCGCCAATAGGCAAAACGGCAAAATCTATCTTTTCGTATTCACCTATCAGTTTCATGTCGTAATGCAACGATGTGTCTCCTGCATAGTAAAAATTACCTGTAGCAGTTTTTACAATAAAACCACCTGGATTTCCACCATAAGTTCCATCGGGCATAACACTTGAGTGTTCAGCTTTTACAAATTTAACTTTACCAAAATCAAATTTCCAAGTACCACCAAAATTCATAGGGTGATAATTTTCAATTCCTTTAGCAACGTACCACATGGCTATTTCATAATTAGAAACCACCGTAGCTTTTGTTCTTTTCAATATATCTTCGGCATCGGCTAAATGATCTTCATGTCCGTGAGATATTAACACATAATCACAATTAATTTTATTTACATCAATAGCTTTTGCCAATTCGTTAGACGAAATAAATGGGTCAAACAAAAGATTTGCATCCCCTGTATTAACCGCAAAACAAGCATGTCCGTAATAAGTTAATTGCATCTTTAATTTTTAATACTTACAAAGTAACTTAAAAGTACCTTAATTAGCCGACAAGCTAACCCACAGTTACCAACTATTTTTAAACAAAATTTTGTTAATTGATTCTTAATAATTTTTTCAATTCATTTTTATTTTCAAAGTATTATATTTAAATTTGTACTCATTACAATTTTATAATAATAACAAATGAATATTCCCACATACCTATCCGAAAACGACATTAAGCCTTCTTATCAACGAATTAAAATATTTGAATATTTATACAAAGAGATGAATCATCCAACGGTTGATGTTATTTATAAAACCCTTGCCCCAGAAATCCCAACACTATCAAAAACCACGGTTTACAATACCTTAAAATTGTTTGTTGATAAAGGAATAACATCAACAGTAACCATAGAAAATAATGAGGTAAGGTATGATGCCATAGTTGAACACCACGGTCATTTTAAATGCAACTTGTGTGGTAAAATTGTGGATATTCCTTTAGACTTTGAAAAATTAAACTTGAATGAATTGCAAGATGTAAGCATCGAAAAAACGCATGTTCATTTAATCGGAAAATGTAATAAATGTTAAACTAAAATAAATTAAAAAAATGAGTGTATTAGTAGGAAAAATGGCTCCAAAATTTTCAGCAAATGCTGTAGTTGATGGAGGAAAAATTGTAAACAACTTTACTTTAGAGCAGTTTAAAGGTAAGTATGTAATTTTATTCTTTTACCCAAAAGATTTCACTTTTGTTTGCCCAACCGAATTGTTTGCTTTTCAAGAAAAATTACAAGAGTTCAAATCTAGAAATGTTGAAGTAATTGCTGTTTCGACCGATACGGAGCAATCGCACTGGGGTTGGTTACAAATGGAGAAAAACCATGGCGGAATTAAAGGTGTTACTTATCCTTTAGTTGCAGATACCAACAAAACTATTTCGATGAACTATGATGTATTGGCAGGAGATTTCGATTGGAACGACGAAGGCGAAATGATTGCAAATGGAGAATTGATTGCATACAGAGGATTGTTCTTGATTGACAAAACTGGCAAAGTAAGACATCAATTGGTAAACGATTTACCTTTAGGTAGAAATGTTGACGAAGCAATAAGAATTGTTGATGCTTTACAACATTTAGAAGAACATGGTGAGGTTTGTCCAGCTAACTGGGTAAAAGGAAAAACAGCTTTAACAGCTACTCATGATGGTATTGCTGATTATCTAGCAAAACACTAATTATTAATTAAATGTCATTTCGAGTGAAATGGAATGAAATCGAGAAATCTTTTGAGTTACTTGATTTATAAGATTCCTCCACTTCGGTCGGAATGACAATGTATATAAACTTATAAAAACAAAAAAATTATGGCATTTGAATTAGAAAAATTACCGTATGCATTTGATGCATTAGAACCACATATCGACGCAAGAACAATGGAAATTCATCATGGAAAACACCATGCTGGATACACTGCAAACTTAAACGCTGCAGTTGCAGGAACTCCTTTAGAAGGAAAATCCATTGAAGATATTCTTAAAAACTTAGACATGAACAACATGGCTGTTCGTAACAATGGTGGTGGTTTTTACAACCACAACTTGTTTTGGAACATGATGAGTCCTAACGGTGGTGGAAACCCAACTGGACCTGTTGCTGAAGCTATTAACAGTACATTTGGTTCTTACGACGCTTTTAAAGAACAATTCTCGAAAGCCGCTGCAACTCGTTTTGGTTCTGGCTGGGCTTGGTTGTGTGTAAAAGATGGAAAATTAGAAATTTGTTCAACACCAAACCAAGACAACCCTTTAATGCCTGGTGTAGGATGTGGTGGAACACCAATTTTATGTATTGATGTTTGGGAACACGCTTATTATTTAAACTACCAAAACAGAAGACCTGATTACGTTGGTGCTTTTTACAATGTAATCAACTGGGACGAAGTAAACAGAAGATTTAAAGGATAATTACCAAATAAATACTTTAAAAGAAAGGCTCCATTTGGAGCCTTTCTTTTTGTGCAAAAAAACACCTCAAAATAGGTTTCTTACCGTTTTTTGAATCCTAAAAAAATCAATTGAATTTTTAGGGAAAATCACATTTTTTGATTAAGCTTGTGTAACCTATATAAAAACTAAAAAAAAAGCTATGAAAAAACTCTCCATTTTTTGTCTTGCATTAATCTCAAGTTATCAATTATCAGCTCAATGTGATGGTAGATACCAGTCGGATATCTTTAGCAATGCTGACGTCAGTACTGTTCAATATGGTAGTAACCAAGATTTAAACTCTACAACTATTAACTTAACCATGGACATTTATCAACCTCAGGGTGATACTGCTACCAATAGACCTTTAATCATTTTTGCTCATGGTGGTTCTTTTTCTGCGGGTACAAAAAATGATGCTGATATTGTTTATTTCTGTACACAGATGGCAAAGAAAGGATATGTGTGTGCCTCTATCAACTACCGATTAGCGCCTAGTGCTTTCTCGTTAATTGCTGAAGAAACTACTGTAAAAGTGGTATTAATGGCAATACAAGATGGTAAAGCTGCCGTTCGTTATTTTAGACAAGATGCAGCAACAACAAATACATACAAAATTAATCCCGACCAAATATTTATGGGCGGAACATCTGCTGGAGGTATTTTAGGAATTAACCTTGCTTATTTAGACTCTACCGATGTAATGAGTACTAATTGGCAAAATTGGAGTACTCAAATTGGTGGTTTAGAAGGAAATAGTGGTAACCCTGGATATTGCTCGTATGTAAATGGAACTTTTGGCTTTGCGGGCGGAGTTGCTGATTTAAACTGGATTAACAATAACGATGTACCTTGGTATGGTTGCCATGCTGAAACTGATAATACGGTTAAAATTGGTTATGGACAACCTCTAAATGGATTTACTCCTGTTTACTTGTACGGAAGTGATTCGATAAATGGACGATTAAACAGCTTAGGCATACACGCAAGTTACGACCGTTATGCAGGAGGTGCTCACCCACCGTTTAATGGTTCTAGTACTATTATGGCAAACAACAAAGATAGTTTAGCTGCCTTTTTGTACCGAATATTGGATTGTAACCCTAACAATTTACAATTACCAACTCAAAAAACATGTAACACAAGTGTAGGTTTAGCCGAAGTAACTAACAAAACGATTGAAGCTAAAATTTACCCTAACCCCTTTAACAACCAAATAACAGTTGAATTAAACAACAACTATGCGTTAAACAACACTAGAATTAGTATTATTAACTCTATTGGAGAAGTATTAACCGACCAAGCTGCAACAAGCTACATTAATACCATTAGCTTAACCAACTTGGCACAAGGTGTTTACTTTGTAAAAATTAGTTCTCCTGAAGGAATTTCTACTCAACTGATAGTTAAACAATAAGAACTTAAATTTAAGATATCATAAAAAAAGCAGCCCTCAATTGAGGGCTGCTTTTTTTATCTATGAGTAGAGACGGATTATTATCCGTCTGCTTGCGATTTTATTTATTTCGTTCCAAGCGGACGATTGAAACAGATTTTTTTGTCTTAACGGACCATAATTAATAACAACACGAAAAGATTATAATCAATATTCTATTACTGTTCCTAAATTAAATAAAATTTCAGTTTTTGTGTTTGATAAAAATTCAATGGATTTTGTCTTTATCTCAGTATTACCAACTGATAAAACCTCTACTTCATATATTCCAGATGGAATATTAAAATAAAATTTCCCTAAAGAATCAGCAGAACAACCTTTTTTAATATTTAAAATTTGAATATTTACATAAGGTAATGGTTTCTTTGTCCTAACATCAAATACACTTCCAATAATTATTGCACTATCATTTTCAGTAATATATGGTTCTTGGTTTATTATCTCATACGAACCTTTAACAACTTTATTATGGCTCTTACTTGTTACACACCCAAAACTGAAAATTAACACAATACCTATTAAAATAAATATTCTCATATTTTTCAAGTTTAGTTTTTTACAAGAGATATTAAATTAAAACATGAAGCTAATAATCAAGGAAAAACAATCCCACCATAATTAGCAATGGCAACAGGACGTAAAGTAGAACCAAATGTAGCGTTGATTACTCGCATAAGCTCGTTAGCAATCATGGCATTTCCTCGGCTGTTTGGGTGTAAGCCATCTAAAGAATAAGCCCCACCTTCAATGTATTTTACACTTAACGCAACGCCATCGTAAGTCATGCCTTTGTTAAGTTTATCCATAAACGCATACATATCTACCACCGTGTAGCCATGAGCAGCAGCCGAGGCATAAATTTGAGCGTTTATTTGTTGTATGTAATTTTTGGCAATTACTACTTCATCTCTATCCAACACTTGTTGGTGAGGCAAAGGATTGGCTTGTGTTAAACCATCGCCTTTAGCAATTAAACTCGAAGAAGAAAGCAACAACAAATCATCTGGTGTAGCTTTACGAATAATGGTAGTATCAGCACCTTCTTTAATCCAAATATCCTTTTTTACGGCTTCTAACGTAACTGTTCTAAAAAATGGGCTTTCAGTAATATCATGAATATTGGCACAAACTCCTTGAGCGCCCATTGCTTTAAAAACTGCCAAAACAGTATCGTATTTTAATCTAAACTCCGCAGGGTTGGTTAACTGGTAAGCTCCACTATTGGGGTCACCACCATTTTTAGACCACGCCATAGCGTCGTTTACACCCAACCAATTGGTAAAGAATGTTGCGTTACTGCTTATTACGTTATCAATGTATTCTCTTCGAGCACCTATTGTTCCCCAATCTAAAAATCGACCATAAGAAACAATTGGTTCTCCCGACACCCCATTCCACGATAAAACTCCTGGAGCACTACTACCCATATATATATGATATTCTAATGCTTCGGTAGTATTTCTAGAAACAACATTCCTAACATTTAAACCTCCAACACCCAAATTATTGTATTTAACGGTTTTATCCACCCAATTGGTATAGCTTGGGTCGTAAGTTAAAGCCTCTGCATCGTTATCTAACACATCTGGGTCGTAAGGTTTTACCACCACAATTTTTTCGTTTCGGTAAGCCAAAAACATATACCCAGAACCAGTACCCGAAACCGTAGGTTGCACAAATGAAGTTTCCATTTGTTTAGCAATTATTGCAGGGTACGAATTGTCTTGTTGATTGTGCTCGTTGTGCAAACCACCATCTTGCAAACCTTGCGTGTAAGAATCGCCTACCGAGATAAATGTAGAGAAATTAGCCGAACCCGAAGAGTTGGTGTATTCATCAAATTCAGTTTTCAAACAAGAACTTAACGAAAAAGCGAATAAAATTAATGTGCCGTATTTAAGGTTGTTCATTTGTAGAAAAATTTAAACACTAATTAATTGATGGAGCTGTTTCTTTTGGTTTTGCTCCAAATTTTAAGTTTACACCAATACCATAAACATTCACTTTTCTATTGTATTTAGCAGTAAAGTTTGCACTTTCTAACGATGATTCTCGCTGTGCACTTTGTCTGATGTAAGAAAAATCAACAGAAATCATGTCGTTTATTTTGTACGATAAACCACCAGTATAAGCCAATTGAGTTGCATCTGGTAATTCAGGGCTTACAAAACCATCTTTAACTGGAGAATTGTCGTAATAAGCTCCAACTCTAACACTATATTTTTGTTTGTACGTAAAATCTAACCCAAAACGGTGTGTAAACACATCTTGCCAATCTTTGGTTGTTTTTGAATCAGGAGTATCGTTGTTTGCAAAATCAAAATTTAAGGTATCATAAGATGACCATCCGGTATAATTTAAATCGTAGGCAAACTCCAATGAGTATTTTTCGTTTTTGGTATGTTTTACACTAAACCCAGCGGTAAAAACCGAAGGCAGCGTAATTTTTGAAACAAAAGTAGTTTTTGCTGGGAATTTGTTTTGTAATGATACTGGTATATCGGTAAACTCAACATCACCTCCAGGTAAATCAACTCCTATTTGAGAACGGTAACTAATACCAACTTTAAAATCGGTAGTTGAAGTTTCTTTTACCAACGAATAAACGTTAGAGAAAATACCAATGTTATAACCTACACCATCACCACTTCCTGATAATTTGGCTTTACCTTCTTTGGTGGTAGCTGAACCAACAGGAACTGCTTTTTCGGTGCTAAAGCTTCCATAAGTATATACAAAACCACCACCTACAAATATTTTATCGTGTATTTTGTACGACATGGTTGGTTGAAACATAAATGTTTTTAACGAAATGTTTTGAATAATGTATCGTCCTTGCCAGTTATCATCAAACGATGAAGTTGAACCAAATTGATTGTTTATCAAAAAACCAAATTTCATCCTATCGTTTAATTCGCCCGAATAATAAACATGAAAAGGAGTTGCATTAGGCGATGTTTGATTAATGTTAGCCGTTTCTGGTGTTTGAAGCGATACCGAAGGCGTAACATAATTAAAGCCTGCCGTAAAATTATGACCAGTTAGGTTGTTCATTCCCGCAGGGTTAAAAAACACGGTACTTGCATCAGAGCCTAAGCCTGTAAAAGCGCCGCCCATACCTACAGAACGGATTCCTTGAAGATTTAACTGAAAACCTCCGGCAAAAACAACCATTGGTAATGACAACACTGCTAAAACTATTCTTTTCATTAATTATTTTTTTAAATTTTAAGGAGTTCTATAAAACCAAATTATAGAACTCCTTATGTTCTTGTCTTGTATTAAAATCGACTATTTATTTACAATAAATCTTTTTGTAACAACCTCTCCACCATGTGTTAATTGGTAAAAATAAACTCCATTGGTAAAGTTAGCTGCATTCAATTGATACTTGTTTAATCCTTTTGAAACACTTTTTATATCAGAAAATACTAATTCACCTAAAATATTTCTAACCTCAACAGTTACTTTACCAGCAGTAGGCATCATGTATTCAATAATTGAAGTATTACTAAAAGGGTTTGGTGCATTTTGTGAAACACTAAAAGTATTTGCCGACAACTCATCAATACCAACAGTATTTGGTAAGATAGTTATGGAATAATAGTTAACATCAAATGGTTGTGTTTGTGTTAATGTAAATACCGTGGCATAAGATGTTCCATGTACTTGTATTGGATAAGTACCTGCTGTTGTTGGTGTACCAGAAATCAACATACAACTTGAAGATCCACCAGGAAATTTAAACGGTAAAGTATTTTCATTCATTGATACAATGGTTAACCCAGGAGGCAAACCAGTAACTGTTTCTACCATAACACTATCAATTGGAACAGTAGTACAAGGCGGAAATAAAACCACCACACAAGTATCAACTGGTGTAATAGTTGTTATAGTTTCTGAATAAGGCACACCTACCATACCTGCTGCCATATTGGTAGCACTATCTGGATAAACACCTGGTGCTGTAAAAGCTCCATCTGGAGTACAATTTTGTGCATTTAATGCTGTAAACGCAACAACAGTAATTAAAGAAAGTAAAAGTTTTTTCATAGTTTTTAAGTTTAGTTTATAATTGTAAATATATAATAATTTTTATGGAAATAAAATACCATTGTAGTTCGCAACCTGAACAGGAGGAATATTAGACCCGTAAAATTGATTAATGGTTTGAATAAATTTGTTAGCAATAACGGCATAACCTCTATTGGTAGGATGAACACCATCTAACGAGAACATACCTCCTTCAATAAATTTAGCACTGTAATCAACCCCATCAAAAACTAACCCTGACTCTAATTCTCTCATGTAAGCATGCATATCAGCTACTGCAAAACCATGTTTATTCGCTAACGACCGTATTTGCACATTAAAAGCATCTGACCGGCTTTGTGATAATACTTTTTCGTCTTTATCCAAAACGTAATCATGTGCAAGGGGATTTGCTTGTGTCAATCCTTTACCTAAAGCCAATTGGTCGGAAGCGGTAAGAAGTAATAAATCATCGGTTGTAGCTTTTCTTACAACTCCAGGGTTTGACGAATAAGGACCTTGTGTTATCCAAACATCTTTACCCAAAGCTTCTAATGTAACTGTTTTAAAAAATGGAATAGAAGTAACATCAGGAATAGTAGCGCAAACGCCTTTTGCTCCCATGTTTTTAAACGCCGTTAGTACCGAATCGTATTTATCATGAAACTCCGTTACATCGGTAAGTTTATAAAAGTATTGGTTAAATTGTGCTTCATATCCATCATCACCACCTTCAGTTGACCAGCCCAACACATCATTATTACCTAACCAATTTGTAAAGAAGGTAGCATTACTTCTTTTTATATGATCCAAATAAGTAATCATATTTGTAGCAGTACCCCAATCTAAAAACCGACCATTTTCATTCACGTTATAAACAAAAAAATTAACGTTTGCCGATGTATTCCCACCAGGCAACACATTAGCTAATTTAATTCCTGAAATTCCTAAATTATTGTATTTAATGGTTTTATCTGCAAAACTTGGCCACGATGGGTCGTCACCGATTGCTGTAGGATGATTGTCAGTAATGTCTGGATCAAAAGCTTTTATTACTTTAATTTCTCCATTAATGTATTCCAAATGGATATGACCAGATCCACTTCCTTGAACCAATGGTTGTAAAAAGTTTAAACTTGGATTAGCCAACTTAAACTGCTTTGCTAGTATTGCAGGATAAGAATTATCATGCTCACCATGTTCATTGTGTAATCCTCCGTTTTGGTAACCTTGAGTTAATGAATTTCCCACAGCAATATAATTACTAAAATCTGCAGTTCCAGAATTAACTTCAAAATCATCATATTCAGTTTTTAAACATGATGAAAGCATTAAGGCAATAGGTATAAAAAGTAATTTTTGATAATTATTCATTTGCTTGAATTATATAATTTCTATTCTATCTTTTACTGATGGCTGAACACTCAAAACAGGAATATCCGATATATTGATAATCTCTCGTGCATGTGAGCCAATAAAAAATTCTTTGATATCTTTTTCTTGCTGCGTCATAATCATAATCAAATCAGCATCTATTTTTTCTGCGTAAGCAATTACTGCGTGTGAAAGCTTATCGTCTTTTTTTAAAATCTTCACCATTTCAGCAGTACAATTTACCTTATTTTTAATAATGTAATTCTGTACCAACAACAGTTGGTCTTTTAGCTTACTCACCACATCTTCTTTACCAGTAAGCAATATAGACACCGCACATATTTCTGCATCAAAAATTTTAGCAATTTCAATGGCTTTATTTACTTTATCACTGGTTTCTTTTGTTAAATCCAAGGGCAACACTATTTTACCACAGCCTTTGTTATGTTCTTTTCCTTTTATGGTAATAACTGGACAAGGAGCTGTTTTAACCACTTTTAAGGCATTACTTCCAATAAACTTTGAGCTCTCAACACCTTTTGTTCCCATTACAATAAAGGTTGCTTCCATTTTTTTAGCAACATCATTTATTACTTGGTAAATCTTGCCTTCCTCAACTAAAGTTGAAATTTTCAACCCTGTTTCTTTTATCTTTTCGTCAGCCAAACTCTTTAAGTTCGACTCTACAGCACCTCTAATCTCATCCAATCCTTTAATAAACATTTTCACCATTGGATTTACCTCATCAATAACATACAACAAAACAACCTCAGCTTTAATGTTTTTAGCAAGGTTGTACGATTGAGACAAAGCAATCAAAGATTGTTCAGAAAAATCAATTGGAACTAGAATTTTGCTATTGTTCTTTAACATTTAATTATTTTTGATAAAATTAGAGTTTCAAATTTACAGATTCAAATGAGAAAAATTGCCGATTCAGAACTTATTTTAAATAGCGATAAGAGCATCTATCACTTAAAATTACAACCTCATCAAATTGCCAAAGATATTATTGTGGTTGGCGACCCAAATCGTGTAAAACTAATCTCTTCAAAGTTTGATAAAATTGATTATGTGGTTGAAAATAGAGAGTTTATTACCCATACAGGTACTTTCAACAACAAACCGTTATCTGTAATAGGGACGGGTATTGGAACTGACAATATTGATATTGTGTTGAATGAATTGGACGCATTAGTTAACATCGATTTAAATCAAAAAATTGTTAAAAATGAGTTGATTTCATTAAATATTGTTAGAATTGGAACATGCGGTGCTTTACAAAAACATATTAATGTTGATGAGTTTGTTTTATCGGAGTATGCACTAGGGCTAGATGGATTGATGAACTTTTATGAAATGCAGTACACGATAGAAGAAACAAAAATGTTGAATGCTTTTTACGAGCAAACCAATTATTCGAAACAATTAACCCCTCCTTATGTTGTTAAAGGTTCGGATAAGTTACACCAATTATTTACAAACGAATGTCATTCGGGAATCACTGCCACAGCATCTGGTTTTTATGGTCCACAAGGAAGAGAGCTTCGTTTAAAACTAAAAGAACCTATGCTAAACGATAAGCTCCACCATTTTCATTTTAATGATTTAAAAATCAACAATTTCGAAATGGAAACTTCAGCAATTTATGGGCTTGCTCGTTTATTAGGTCATAATGCCATGACAGTTTGTGTAGCTGTTGCCAACCGATATACCAAGTCTTTCTCGAAAGATTACCACCCACCCATGGACAAATTGATTGATTTAGTACTCGAAAAATTAACAAGATAGCGTTAATAACTCCATTTTAATTAGATACACCACATTTTTTGATGTTGTATATTTGATTATGATTCAACGTGAGTTAAAAGCATTAATAAGTTTACTCGACGACCCAGACGACAACATTTACCACGAAATAAAAAATAAAATTATTTCTTACGGTGATGATGTTATTCCGCATTTAGAAAATGCTTGGGAAACGTCTTTTAATCAATTGCTACAGCAGCGTATTGAAAACATTATTCATTTTTTACAATTCTCAAGCATTAAAAACAGCTTAGAGTTATGGAATAAAACTCCTGAGAAAAAACTGTTAGATGGGGCTTTAATTATTGCAAAATACCAATACCCTGATTTAAATACTGATAGCATTAACCAATATATAGATAAGCTTACGCAAGAAATTTGGTTAGAATTAGCCGACAACCTTACTGCTTTAGAAAAAATTAAAGTCATCAATAAAATTATTTTTGACCTACACGATTTTAACGGCAACACAAAAAACATTAACTCTCCACAAAACTCTTATATCAATAATGTAATAGAAACCAAACGAGGTAATCCTATAACCCTTGGTATAATTTACTTAAGTGTTTGCCAACGACTTAATGTACCCGTTTATGGCGTTAATGTACCGGCTCATTTTATTTTGGCTTATGCCGAGAAAAAAGATGATGTATTGTTTTACCTCAACTTATTTAACAAAGGCTCCGTGTTCTTTAAGAAAGACATCGACAAGTTTTTAGAACAACTAAAAACAGAACCTAAAAAAGAGTACTACATTCCTTGCAACAACAAAACTATCATAACTCGTTTAATTCAACACCTTGTTTATACTTACGACAATATGGGCTACTTAGATAAAAAAGATGAATTGCAAGAGTTGTTAGATATTTTGAAATAACTCTTTTATTCAGGAGAAAGTTTAATCCAGAGATTATGCTCACTCTCTATTATCTCTATTTCTTCAGATTGTAAATCACTATAAATATTAATTTGTTCTTTGTTTTTCCTATCAAAAACATGTGACACATTATATATGTTGCCAGAAAAGACACGGAAAAAGAATATGTCTTCCAATGTATTATATTTATGCTTTACAATATTTAAATCAATTTTTTCTTTAGCTAAAAACTTTCTTACATATGGATAATAAACCCAATAAGAATCTATAGTATCTCTTGTTTTATTATCAACAAGTACAGGGCAAATACCTATAATTCTAATTTCGGAAACCAATCTAGCTTTATCAAAAAAACAATCTTCTTTAATTTTAAAACCTAATAATACTTTATCTGTTGTATCTATTTTTTCTGATTCTGACATAAACTCATCATCTTTATAAGATTTAATAGAATCTGAAACAATCAAATTATTTAATAAACCGTATAGACGATTATTCTCAAAAAAAACTTCATTATTTTCTGGAGTCATGAATCGCCAAACCCTTTTATGCCATACAACATCCGACTCTTTTACGTGTATTAAGTTAATATATCCATCATTATTATATTTTATAGATTGTTTTGGAATATTTAACAATTTAATTGACTTATCTCTTGGAAATTTGGGAAATAATCTTTTAAACATAAAGGGGTCAGAATAGTCTCTTTTCATCTTTAGAGCACCTCCTTCATCCCAAACAGACCATACACCGTTTCTATAGCCATTCACAAAATTACCTTCAGCTTTTTTTTTACCATTACTATAATACGAAACATATAAACCATTTAAGCGACCACTCACTGTTTGATATGTACATTTTATATTTTTGTCTTCAAATGTTTTCGTAATGATTTCTTCGATTGAAAAAGAAAACATTAAAACCCCTAACAATACTATAATCAGGTTAAATTTCATTTTTTTGATTTTAGTCTATATTGCTCAAAATAAAAATTAATAATATCACCTTTTTGATGACTCTTAATTTTTTCTTTAACTAATCTAAAACCTACATAATTATAACCTCTATCAGCATAGCCATAATGTTTATACTTTAACCCATTAAATAAATACGAGCTTCCAATTATTCTTTTTCTTTTTAATGAAGGTGGGTCCGTTTTTGAATGGTAATAAAAATAATCATACCAAAAATCACCATTATTAAAGTTATATCGAGATTCATCGAAAGGAACAATTAGCCAATCTGAATACTTTTTATTAAAATCATGTTGTAGCTTATTTTTTTCCAAATAATAATTTGCACACAACCATTCTTTCATATAAGGTAATCGATAGACAATATCAGAACTATCGCTTATTGACTCTTTTAATGTTAACCATTTACAATAATTCATTGCAGCATTCCAACTCAAACCTAAAACAGGATATTTATCGTATCTTTTTGATGTGATGTACTCTTTCCATATATCAGGTGGAGCAATATTAGAATCGGGTAATTGTGCAAAATAGAAAGCTTCAGAACTGTCAATCTTTATTTCTTCTAAGTATTTTTTATACTCTTTGAATGTAATTAGCTCACTAATTTGAAAAGAAGCAACTTTTGTCATTTTTGGATTTAAAGTATCTCCCATTAAATAATCTAAGTCCAACTCTTGGTTTGGAATTAAAAATAATTTTATTTTTGATTCTCTTGGTAAAAAACCAAGTATAGATATAATAAAACCTAATACAAATACAATTCTAATTATCATATATGATATAGAGTTATTCATGTTATAGTTATAATTATTTATTCAAAACCACTTTACTAATCATCTTTTCACCAGGGGTAGTAACTTCTATAAAATAAATACCATTAGCTAGTGTTTCTATATTAATAGTTTTCAATTTACTCTGCAAAACTGCTTCACCTAGTGCATTTCTGATTATTATATTTTCAATAGTTTCATCAAGATTTATTTTTATTAATCCAGTAGTTGGGTTTGGGTAAACGAGCAAACCCTTAGCTGTTTTCAGCTCTTCCAAACCAATAAAATTAGCATAAGTAGTTTGTGCATTTGTACCAGAAGTTTGTATATCAAATAAACTATTACCTCCAATTAAAGCAAATGCCACTATTACTGAATCTCCAGCATTCAAAGTAAATCCTCCCGATGAAACTACGTGTGCAACATCTTGTCCCGAAGGAGCTCCAGCAGACAAACGATTCGTAGATAATGTCGTGAACTTTTCTGTTGTGGTATATCCGTTAGAAATATCTACACCTCCTCCACCACCAGAGACATTATCTAAACTATAATTTAAAACAGAACCACTTGTTAAAACTTTAATAGCAGCATAATGAGTATCTACATCTAACGAATAAACATAACCCATGTTTCTTGTAGCATCGAAACCTGCTTTATTTTTCATTGCATCTTGAATATCCCAATCAGCAAACAAACCAACATGTAAATTAGTGAGTGGTGATGCTCCAATATTTTTGATGTTATATTCAACAATAACAAACTTATCGTTAGGAGAACTTGGGTAAGCAAATGATTTTTGTTCAACACTAACATTCAACGATAACGCATAGGTTGCATCATCCATTTTACCAAATAAATCTAAAGCAGAAACATATGGTGGATTGTATCTTACATTTTCTAACGATTGAAAATCCCAATCTTGTCCACTCGACCCACGGACACAATCAGAAACCTGTGAAGAACTAACTCCAACCATTAACCCTGCTTCGTACAACATTTGTTCTCCATCGTAATCAAAACCCAACCCTACACTATTGTTTGCATCATTAAACCCAATCTTACCTTTACTGGTTATGGTTGTACTCACTTGGTTTTCTGCAAGGTTAATGTAATCAGGATTTAACAACACATAAAAATATTCATAAACTGTGTATGAGCCATTAGTTATTTCTGCTTTAAACAACACTGATTCATTAAATGCAGCACCACTCAATACTTCAACTAAGAATGGGTCAGCGCTATTACTAAAACTTTGTAAGGTGCTTAAGTTTGGTAAACTCGTTGTGGCATCTATAACATTAACATACGGCGACAAAGAAGAAAGCGTAACTGTTAACCCATTTAACGCAGCTAAATAATTGGTAAACGTACCTACTATTTGTAAAGTATCGTTTTCTACAAAAAGGTTATCGTTGTTATCCACTATGGTTTTATAAGTCATTTCAATAAACTGTGGCGAAACTGCTGTTAATGCATTTGCCACATCTAACCTACCATTTCCTAATTTATCAAAATAAGTAGGGTTTAACGGATTCATATCAAAAGCTGTAGCTCTTAATACCGCCGCAACCTGCTGGTTAGTGTAAGTCGGATTCATTGCTTTTACTAAAGCAGCAGCACCTGATACCACTGGAGCTGCCATTGATGTGCCTCCATTAAATCCATAAGTACCTCCCCCCATTGTACTCCACATGTTTTCACCTGGGGCAGAAATATCTACATAATACCCGTAATTGGAATTGTTTTTCTTTAAATCATTTTCTTCTGATGCTGCCACCGTTAAAACACCATCATAAGCTGCTGGATAAAACAACACTTCGTTACCATTATTACCACATGCTCCAACAACCAAACAACCCTTATTTATATTGGCATAATCTATTACATCTTTTTGAAACTGACCTGGAGTTGTACTTCCCCACGAGCAATTGATAATAAAACAACCGTGATCGGCAGCATAAACCACACCTTGATAAGCTTGTGTAAGAATTCCAGCAGAATTAGAAATTTTTAAAGGCATAAACTTAGTATTAAACCCAATACTAGCTATCCCCACATTATTATCGGTTACTGCCGCAGATAAACCGCTTACATGCGTTCCATGATTACTACCCTCTAATTGTGGGTCATTATCATTGTTACCTAAATCCCATCCAATAAAGTTATCGATGTAGCCATCTGCATCATCATCAGTTCCATTAATTGGGTCATTATAATTTTTTTTAGCATTTGCCACTAAATCAGGGTGTGTGTTATCCCAACCTGTATCAGTAATTCCAATAACAATATTGGTGTCTCCTTTGGTAACATCCCAAGCAGCAAAAGCATTTATCATTATTAAATGCCAAGTTTTAACAGGGTCAGCAATAATTGGGTCATTTGGATTATAAGCAAGCTCAGGCAAAACATAAGGTTCAGCGTAAACAAATCCTTTCCATTTTAACAATTGTTTTGAAGCAGCTAATTCACTAATCGGTGCGGCATAAGTTAATTGATAAATAAGCGACAAATCAACCATTCCATCTCTATGTTCTGGTTTATGGTTAGGAAATATTTTTTCAATTTTAGTTACACCAATTGAACTTGCCACTTTTAGAAATTGTGGATGTAAAATCTCATTTGGCGTACAAAATGTACGGTATTGATTGGATACTTTTACGATTACTGTTTGAGGTAAAAATTCGCTACGCTGTTGCGAAAAACCAACAAAAGGAATCAATAATAACAGTAAGAAATATCTAAAACTCATAATAACACAATTTAAACGAAGTTACGCATTATTGAATTATATTAATCCAAACATAAATTGTTCTAAAAAATTAAAATATCGTGGTTAATTTAGTGGCATAAAACTACAACATGACAAATAAAGAAGATATTGTAAAAAATTGGCTTCCACGTTACACAGGAACCGCCATTGAAGATTTTGGTAAATACATTTTACTTACCAATTTTAATAACTATGTGGAAATTTTTGCTCAACTCAACAATGTTGAAATAAAAGGAAAAGACAAAGCGATGCCTAATGCTACAGCTGATGGAATCACCATTATTAACTTTAGCATGGGAAGTGCAAATGCTGCTACCATAATGGACTTACTAAGTGCTGTTGAGCCAAAAGCATGTCTGTTTTTAGGAAAATGTGGCGGTTTAAAAAAGAAAAACCAATTGGGTGATTTTATTTTACCCATTGCTGCTATAAGAGGAGAAGGTACTTCTGATGATTATTTACCAAAAGAAGTTCCTGCTTTACCAGCATTTACATTACAAAGAGCTATTTCAACCACTATTCGAGAACACGAATTAGATTATTGGACAGGAACAGTTTATACCACCAACCGTAGAGTTTGGGAACACGACGAAGAATTTAAAAGTTATTTACGTAAAGTACGTGCTATGGCTGTAGATATGGAAACAGCTACCTTGTTTATTACAGGTTTTGTAAATAAAATTCCAACTGGAGCTTTACTTTTAGTATCTGACCAACCTATGATACCAGACGGTGTTAAAACCGAAAAAAGCGACCAAATTATCACCACTAATTACGTTCAAAAACACATCGAAATTGGCATTCAATCGTTGAAAGAAATTAAAGATAAAGGTAGAAGTGTTAAACACCTTAGATATTCATATACTGAAGATTAATGGCTCATCAAACCATACTCAACGATTTAAAAAACAAGGTTTACCACCCCATTTACTTTTTGAGTGGCGAGGAAGCTTATTACATTGATTTAATTGCCGATTATATCGAAGAACATGTTTTAGATGCTAACGAAAAGGAGTTTAATCAAACCATTCTGTATGGCAAGGAAACAGATATGATTACTATTATTAGTGAAGCCAAACGATATCCAATGATGGCAAATCATAATGTTGTTATTGTAAAAGAAGCACAAAACCTCGAAAAACAATTAGACCAACTAGAGCAATACTTAATACAACCTACTCCTTCTACAATTTTGGTTTTTTGCTATAAATATAAAACCCTAGATGGAAGAAAAGCCATTTCAAAAAAAATAAAAAAAGAAGCGGTTGTTTTAGAATCGAAAAAATTATACGACGACAAAATACCTGACTGGATTACCAATTACTTGAAAGACAAAAGCTATTCCATTACTCCCAAAGCCTGTATATTAATGGCTAATTTTTTGGGAACTAATTTGAGTAAAATTGTAAACGAAATTGATAAACTAATAATAAATGTTCCCGTTGGTACAACAATTACGCCAGAACACGTTGAACAAAATGTTGGAATTAGTAAAGATTTTAACAGTTTTGAACTTACAAAAGCCATCGGTACATTAGATGTGTTCAAAGCCAATCAAATTGTTTATTATTTTGCTAAAAACGAAAAAGAACATCCATTGGTAATGGTTATTTCATTGTTGTACGGCTTTTTTACCAATATCCTTACTTACCACTATACTGCAGACAAATCGAAAAACAACATTGCTGCTCAATTAAAAATAAACCCGTATTTTGTTTCTGAATATACGCTTGCAGCTAAAAACTATCCTATAAAAAAAGCCGTAAAAGTTATCGAATACCTTCGCGAGTACGATTTAAAATCGAAAGGTGTAAACAATTCTTCCGTATCTGGTGGCGATTTAATGAAAGAGCTTGTTTTTAAAATAATGCATTAATAGTCAATATAGTATCTCTTTTTTTATTAATTTAGATAATCAAACTATTCATTATGAGATCATTAATTTTAATAGTTACTTTTTTCTTTTGTGCTTTGATTATTATCTCATGTACTAAAGAAAATAATTATCCTTCAGGAGGTTCTGCAACTACTGGTCAAACCGATTATAGAGATAAATATGTTGGCACTTATTTTTCAAAGAAACTTTGCACATTTTGGACATTAAGTCAACCACAAATTGATACTGTATTTAATGATACTTTAACTGTTTCTGTTATCAAAAATCCATCAATACCTTCTCAAATAATTGTAAATGGAGATGTCATAGAAATAGATACTTCTGGTAGCTACACCGGTTATTATAATCCTGCAGCATATAAAAATTATTCCATTAGTTTTTATAATGATTCAATTAATATCTCTACATTTTCAGGAGGACTAGGTGGCGGCACTACTTGTAATACTAAAGGGTTTAAATAATCCATTTACATTTTAGTTATTTAACAAACCTTAACATTATTTACTAATAACATTTCCATTTAATTCGTTATATTTGGATAAACCTATTAAATTATAAAAAATGTTTAGAAGAGGAATTGCAATACTATTGGCTGTTTTGGCATTATTTTTTACAGTAATGTCTATTTTGGCTGTATGGGATATCATCAATATCCAACACATTATTAGTAAAACATTAACCACACTGCTTATTATTTTTGTTTCTGCAGCTGTTATGCTGTTTATTTTTTCGGTGTTGTACAAACCCGATAATGAGTCACAAAAAAGTAATACAAACGAAAAAGAAGGACATTAGTCCTTCTTTTTTTAACACTAAGTTTATATTATTTTCTAAAAGAAATACGAAAGTATTATGGTTGAAGTGTTAGACATATTTAACACATTTAGAGAACGCTCTAATTTACCTCTGGTAAAAGTTGAGTTTTGAGCACCACTCACAGGAGTATGAACACTACTCTCGTTGTAATCACCACCATCCTTTGTATAGATGTATAAATATCCAAATTCGGCACCTAACGACAGTTTTGGAGCAATAAAATAATTTAACCCTGCAACAGCTCCCAATCCAAAATAAAAACCGCCATCATACTGACCTATTTCCTTAGTTTTATCAGTACCAGTAACATCTTTTATGTTTGTATTTCTCTCTATTGTTGTATTCCCTAATCTACCTATCATCATTTCTCCAGCAAAATAAGGATCCAACCTTTTTGTTTTTCCTAAGTGTTTTTCATAACCTATAGATACAGAAAAATCAAATCTTGAATAACTAGAATCTATTTGTCTTAATGCTGTATTACCCGACCCAACAACAATACTATCCTCCGAATTTCTTTTATCGTTAGCGTAAGCCACATTAAAGCCCATACGTATTGCTACATCATCCTTAATATACTTTCGCCCAAAGGCTACATAATTGCCCGAAGGATCTTTACCATTATCTAACTTAATATTATTGATAATACCTGAAATACCAATACTTATACCCCAATCGCCTTTTTGCCCTTTTAACGTATCTTGTTGTGCAAAAGCTGTTACAACAAAAGCTATTAATGTTAAACTTAAAACTATTTTTTTCATCCTTTAGTTAATTTGTGAGTTATAGTAACCCAATTTTCTTTGTTTTATTATTTAATTGTCGAAATTAAGTTAAATCCGTATTAGATTCAAAATATTTATAAAAGTATACCTTACTTTTATGGTGTGAAAAAAATAGGATTGATATCAGACACACATGGTTTTTTAGACCCGAAAATTGAAAAATATTTTTCGGTTTGTGATGAAATTTGGCATGCTGGTGATGTTGGTGATTTTAAAGTTATTGATGATTTAGTAAAAATTTGCCCTATAGTTCGTGGTGTTTATGGAAATATCGACGGGCAAGAAATCAGAAAACATTTCCCGAAAAACTTACGATTTAATTGCGAAGAAGTTGATGTTTGGATAACTCACATTGGAGGTTATCCCGACAGGTATTCGATAGATGTTCGAGATGAAATAAAAAAAAATCCACCCAAACTTTTTATTTGCGGTCACTCCCATATTTTAAAAGTGATTTACGATAAAAAATTAAGCCTTTTACACATCAATCCAGGTGCAGCTGGTAAGAGTGGTTTTCATCAAGTTAAAACTATTGTAAGGTTTACTATTGAAAACCAAAACATTAAAGATTTAGAAGTAATTGAATTAGGTAACAGGGTTTAATTTCAACTCCTATTTATTAAATTTGTGTTATTAAAAATAAAACCAAATTCAATGAATCCTCTTTTATCAGCGTTTAACACTCCTTATCATACAGCTCCATTTTCTCAAATAAAAAACGAACACTTTAAACCAGCAATTGAAAACGGAATTGCAGTAGCTCGTAAAGAAATTGATGCTATTGTTTCAAACACTGAAACACCTAGTTTTAAAAACACTATTGAAGCCTTAGATTTTAGTGGCGAGTTGTTAAGTACTGTTACTTCTGTATTTTTTAATTTAAATTCTGCCGAAACCAACGACGAAATTCAAAAAATTGCTCAAGAAGTTTCTCCTTTGTTAACCGAATACGCTAACGACATTGCACTAAACGAAGATTTATTTAAACGAGTAAAAGCTGTTTTTGAAAATGCAGCAATTAAAAAAGACTTAACTGCCGAACAAGCCATGTTGTTGGATAAAACCTACAAAGGTTTTGTTAGAAACGGAGCAAACTTAAATGATTCGGACAAAGAAACATTAAGAAAAATTGATAAAGAATTATCTAAGCTTTCGTTAAACTTTGGTGAAAACGTTTTGGCAGAAACCAACAAATACGAAATGCTTATCACCAACAAAGAAGATTTGGCTGGTTTACCAGAAGGCGTTGTTGAAGCTGCGGCAATAACTGCAAAAAGTAAAAATAAAGAAGGTTGGTTATTTACCCTGGCTTACCCAAGCTACATTCCTTTTATGACTTATGCCGAAAACCGAGCATTAAGACAACAACTTTACATGGCTAATGCTACAAAAAGCTGTAAAGGCGATGAGTTGGATAATCAACAAACCGTGTTACGAATAGTTGAATTGCGTTACCAACGTGCCAATTTATTGGGATATAAAAACCATGCCCACTTTGTGTTGGAAGAACAAATGGCACAAACGCCTGAAAAGGTTAAATCATTTTTAAACGATTTACTGCAAAAAGCAAAGCCTTTTGCCTTAAACGAAATGGATGAGCTTACAAAATTTGCTCAATCGATTGGTTTTGAAGATACAACATTACAAGCTTGGGATACCGCTTTTTATAAAGAAAAATTAAAACAAAAACTGTTTAGTTTAGACGATGAAATTTTAAAACCATATTTCAAATTGGAAAATGTGGTGGATGGTGTTTTTCAAGTTGCCAGTAAACTCTACGGCTTAAAATTCAAAGAAATTACCAATATCGACAAGTATCACCCTGAAGTAACCACTTACGAAGTAACCGACCAAAACAATGAATTGGTTGCCTTATTTTATGCCGATTTCCATCCGCGCGAAGGTAAACGAAACGGTGCTTGGATGACTTCGTTTAACGACCAATACATTAAAGACGGTAAAAACAACCGACCACACATTGTTAACGTGTGCAACTTTACCAAACCAACCGACACCAAACCATCATTGTTAACCTTTAACGAAGTAACTACCTTGTTTCACGAATTTGGACATGCTTTACATGGTATGTTAGCCAACACCGTTTATTCTAGCTTATCGGGCACAAGCGTTTACCGCGATTTTGTTGAATTACCATCGCAAGTATTAGAAAACTGGTGCTACGAAGAAGAAGCCTTAAAACTGTTTGCAAAACATTACCAAACCAATGAAATTATACCAATAGAGTTGATTGAAAAAATTAAAGCTTCAGCTAACTTTATGGAAGCTACCAACATTGTACGACAATTAAATTTTGGAATTTTAGACATGGCTTGGCACACCACCAACCCAAGTGAAATTAACAATGTTTTTGACTTTGAACACCAAGCCACTAAAGCAACTCAGTTAACTCCAATTGTAAAAAACACTTGTGTAAGCACAGCGTTTTCTCATATTTTTCAAGGAGGATATTCTTCAGGGTACTACTCTTACAAATGGGCAGAAGTGTTGGATGCCGATGCGTTCGACTACTTTAAAGAACACGGTATTTTTAACACTACCATAGCCGATAAATTTAAAGAGTTTGTGTTATCGAAAGGTGGCTCGGAGCACCCAATGGATTTATACATTAAATTTAGAGGTAAAGAACCTGATAGCAATGCCTTATTAAAAAGAGCTGGGTTGTTGGTTGAAACAGTTTAGTCACTAAAAATTGTATTTAATTATATTCTAGAAATTTCACCTATTCATTAATAGAAATCTCATGAAGAAATATTTTAGTTTTATTATCATAGCTGTTGTTATAAGTAGTTGTCTTAGTGTTAAAGATTATTTATATAGAAGAAAAAAAAATAGAGTTTATCATACAAATGAAAAAATAGTAAATGAAATTGATAATGAAATACTCAGTATTTCAGATACTATCCTAAAATTTTATTGTTCCGATTATGAGCTTTGCGATTCAATTTATAGAAATAAATATTGGATTTTTAAAAAAGATGGTACTTACTTTTTAAAAAATACAATATATAAAGACAAGAATAAAATAAGTATAAATAAAAGTCAACCTATTACTAATGTAAATGAGCTATTTGATTTTATTCATACCAACCGCCTTGACACTATAAATTCAGAACCAGAAACAGAATGGTGGTGTGACCATTGTGGCGGAATATCGATTAAATATATCATTTCAAACGATACTTTAATTGATACTTACTTAGAACATATGCAGATAACAAAAGGTGATAGTCTTCATTTAAAAAATAAACTAGCAAAAAAATTAATAAAATATCTAAAAGCAAATAAAAAGACCTAATAAAACATTTCATAGCTTTTAAAAAATGTTCTGGAGCCACACAAGGTTTGCCCATCTGCTATCGCAAGGTTACACCTTGTGATTCTAAAAATTTTCTTTCAATATAAAAGTTACTTCATTTTACTCTCCCGATGAATATTGGGAGTAAAATTTTTGTTCAGTATGACAATATAAATCAATTGCAAAAAATATATTGACAATATTTGTCAATTATATATTATTATTTACTAAATTTGTCATATTATAGTAAACCATGAGCAAATTAATCAACATATTAAAAACATTAAGAACCGAAAAAAATCTTTCAGTTAAAGAGGTTTCTGTTCAACTTGGTATGGATTACACGCTTTATAGTAGGTTCGAAAATGGTAGCCGAATTCCAAATAAAGAGCATATTATAAAAATAGCTAGTTTTTATAACATTGCCTTAAACGAATTGTTGGTGGTGTGGTTGAGTGAAAAAATATACAATGAAATAAAAGATGAAGAAATAGGCTTACAAGCACTTCAACTTGCCGAAAATAGAATTGCCTACGGAAAAACTACTTTTGTTAACCATAGTTTAATTGAAGAAATAAACCAACTCAAACAACAGCTTGACAAAATTAGACCTTTATCTAAAAGCCATATTAAAAAGTTATTTGAGTACTACAAAATTGAATATACTTTCGATAGCAATAGGATAGAAGGCAACACGCTTACATTGCAAGAAACGGCGTTGGTTGTTGAAAAAGGGCTAACCATTAGTGGTAAAACTGTTCAAGAACATTTCGAAGCTGTTAATCATGCCGAAGCCATTGATTTACTTTATGATTTTGTTGATGCCAACAGTGCTATAACCGAGCATTTAATTAAACAAATTCACGGATTAATTTTACGTGGTATCGATAAAGAAAATGCTGGCAGATATAGAAGTGTTAATGTTAGAATTTCTGGTAGTAAACATCTGCCTCCAGAACCCTACTTGCTTAACAAACTCATGGAAGATTACATCATTTTCTACAATGAAAATCACAACAAGTTACACCCTGTAATTTTAGCTGCAGAAATGCACGAACGCTTGGTTACTATTCATCCATTTATTGATGGAAATGGGCGAACTTCAAGGTTAATCATGAACTTGGTGCTTTTACAAGCTGGTTATCCAATCACAAATATTAGTAGCGAACGAGAAAACCGTTTGGCTTATTACAAAGCACTAGAAGATGTTCAAATAAATAAGGATAAAAAGCCTTTTTATGAATTTGTTGCTTCAAGCACCATTAAAAGTCTTCGTGATTTTATAAAAATGGCAGAATAATTATTCTGCCATTTATTTTTCCAATAAAAACCCAATTTAATAAAACTCCTTCAAGGCTTTTAAAAAGTGTTCTGGAGCAACACAAGGTTTCCCAGTAGTCATGCTTACAAAAACCAACGATGTTTTTGCTTCGTTAATCAATTCGTTTTTTTCGTTGTAACATTTGTACGAGAAGTAAATACGCACATTCGGCATCTCATCAATGGTGGTTTCTATTCGAATAATATCGTCGTAGAAAGCTGGTTTGTAATATTTAATTTGATACTCCAACACAGGCATAGCAATACCATCTAACTCCATTTGTTTGTAGGTCATACCCAACTTACGCAACGCCTCTACCCTTGCCACTTCAAAAAAAGCAGCATAATTACCGTAATAACAATATCCCATTTGGTCGGTTTCCGAATACCTAACCCTTACTGTATTTTCTGATTTATACATCATTATCTTTTAAAATTCATCTAAAGTTTTAAACTTTAGATGAATTGTTACACTAAACTATATCTACTTTTAGCTTCAAATCACTAAATTTGAGACAAAATAAGCTACAATAGTTGAAAAAACAGTCTTTTTATACCATTTCTTTTATTGCCTTTAGTTTCTTCCTTGTATTAAATGGATGCAAAACTAATGAAGGTTATACCGCCAAATCGAACACCATTAAAATTGATTCTACACTTAACAGCCTTGAATCTACCAAAACATTTATACAACCTTACAAAGAAAGTTTAGATGCCGAAATGAACGAAGTATTGGTGTATTCGGAAAAAGCCATGATTAAAGGAACTCCTGAAAGCGAACTCGGTAATTTTGTTGCCGATTTGAGTTTAAAAATAATTACTGAAAAATTTCCAGAGGCTAACATCGATTTTTGCTTACTCAACAATGGTGGTTTACGTACCAGTTTACCGCAAGGAGCTATTACAAGAGGTAAAATATTCGAATTAATGCCTTTTGATAATGAGTTAGTGATTGTTACTATTAATAGAGATGCCCTAAATATGTTAGTAGGTTACTTATATAGAGAAGGTGGTCAACCTATATCAAAAGGAATTACATTGGTTGAATATATTGAAATGAGAAGTGATGTGATGGATGCAAAGTTTTTAATTAAAGAAAGCAAGTATAGAAAAAACGAAACTTTCCAAATATTAACAACCGACTATTTAGCTGGTGGTGGTGATAAAATGTACTTCTTCTTAAACCCAATAAAAATTGAAAACACACAACTTAAATTAAGGGATGCCATTATTGAGCATTGTATCGAAGAACACAAAAAAGGCAATAAAATAAATGCTGAGTTAGATGAAAGAATATTCATACACAAGATTAACAAGTAGACGGAAATTCATCAAACAGTCCTTATTGGCTGGAGGTGGACTTTTAGCATTAAATGCTATACCATTATCTTCGTTTGCCTTAAAGGATAACAAATACACAAAAATCACCATACTTCACACCAACGACGTTCACAGCCACATTGAGCCTTTTCCGAACAACGACCCTAAATACCCAAATCTTGGAGGAGCTGCACGCAGAGCAGCCTTAATCAATAAAATTAGAAGCGAAGAACAACACGTATTGTTGTTAGATGCCGGAGATGTTTTTCAAGGAACGCCATACTTTAATAAGTACTTGGGTGAGTTGGATTTTAAGCTAATGAGTTTAATGCAATACGATGCTGCAACTATTGGAAACCATGATTTCGACAATGGCATTGATGGTTTAAAAAATATGTTGCCTCATGCCTCTTTTCCTTTTATCAATTCCAATTACGATTTAAGCAATACCTTATTAAATAATGATGTGCTAAAACATAAAACATTTATTAAAGACAACATTAAAATTGGTGTTTTTGGTTTGGGAGTGGAGCTAAATGGATTAGTGAGTAAAAATTTATATAAAGAAACGGTGTATTTAAACCCCATCGAAATTGCCAACCAAAAAGCTACTTTTTTAAAAGAAGAAGAAAAATGTGATTTAGTGATTTGTCTATCTCATTTAGGATATTCATACAAATCGAATACGATTAGTGATCTCATTTTAGCCGAAAAAACGCAGAATATTGACCTAATTATCGGTGGACATACCCATACTTTTCTAGAAAAACCTACCGAAATCAAAAATTTAGCTCAAAAAAAGGTATTAGTAAATCAAGTTGGTTGGGCAGGAATTAATTTAGGACGTGTAGATTTTTTCGTAACTACCAAGAAATCTGCAAGCTACTACCAATCAAGTGTACATCAAGTTTAGCTATAAATTTTATAGAGCAAAAAGTTTTAAAAAAACAATAGCAAAAAAGTTTTTTTTTTCACTTTTTTATTCAAATATTTGTTAGAGCGAAAAAATGAGGTGATTTTATTTCTCAAACACTTGATTTTAAAAGACTTTTAGTAAATTTAACCGTTGATAATTTTATTAACAACCAATTATTAAAATCTTAAGCTTAGAATAATATAGATTTAGTAACCAAAAAATAGGAGCGTTTTACAATGCAAAAAGATTTTACAACAGTATGGGATAATTGCCTTCAAATTATTAAGGATAATGTGAGCTTGCAAAGCTACAAAACATGGTTTGAGCCAATTAAAGCTGTAAAGTTGAAAGATAAAGTCTTGACTATTCAGGTTCCTAGTCAATTTTTCTACGAATGGCTAGAAGAACATTATGTAACCATTTTAAAGAAAACTATTAAAAAAGAACTAGGTGCTGAAGGAAGATTGGAATACAGTATTGTGATGGAAAATAACCAAAACAGTAGCAACAAACCATACACAGTAAAAATTCCTGCAACCAACAGACAAGCTTTAAAAAACAACCCAGTTAATATGCCTATTGATTTGAACAAAGACAAATCAATAAGAAACCCTTTTATTATTCCAGGTTTACAAAAAATAAATGTTGATTCACAATTAAACCCTAACTACTCTTTTAAGAATTTTGTTGAAGGTGATTGTAACAGATTAGCTCGTTCAGCTGGTTTTGCAGTAGCAAAAAACCCAGGTGGAACTGCTTTTAACCCATTATTGATTTATGGTGGTGTTGGTTTAGGAAAAACTCACTTGGCTCACGCTATTGGTATTGATGTGAAAAACAAATTCCCAAACAAAACGGTTTTATACGTTTCGTCAGAGAAGTTTACTCACCAATTTATTGATGCAGTTAGAAATAACGAACAAAACGATTTTATCCACTTCTATCAAATGATTGATGTGTTGATTATTGACGATGTTCAGTTTTTTGCTGGAAAAGCAAAAACACAAGATGTTTTCTTTCACATATTCAACCACTTACACCAATCAGGCAAACAAATTATTTTAACTGCTGATAAAGCTCCTGTTGAAATAATTGGCATGGAACAACGCTTGTTATCTCGTTTTAAATGGGGTTTAGCTGCAGATTTACAAGCTCCTGAATTGGAAACTCGTATTGCCATTTTAGAAATGAAAATGTACAACGAAGGTTTAGAATTACCTAAAGACGTTGTAGAATATATCGCTTACAGCATCACAACTAACGTTAGAGAATTAGAGGGTGCGTTGATTTCATTACTTGCTCAATCATCATTAAACAAAAAAGCAATCAATTTAGATTTGGCTCGCCAAATGGTTGACAAGTTTGTGAAAAACACAGCTCGTGAAGTTTCTATCGACTACATCCAAAAAGTGGTTTGCGATTATTTCGAAATGCAAATTGAAAATTTAAAATCAAAAACCAGAAAAAGAGAAGTGGTACAGGCTCGTCAAATAGCCATGTATTTTTCTAAACAAATGACTAAATCGAGCCTTGCAACAATTGGTATGCACTGCGGAGGAAAAGACCACGCAACTGTACTGCACGCTTGTAAAACAGTTAACAATTTAATGGATACCGACAAACGTTTTAGAGGTTACATCGAAGATTTAAAGAAAAAAATTAGCTTACAATAAGCTTTAAACAACTTACACTAACTAAACAGGAATCAATACGTTGATTCCTGTTTTCATTTAACCCAATGGGCTTCTTAAATCAGAAATACGAAACACCACAACACTACAAACCCATCAATAAAAAAGGGCAACGAAACATTTTCTATTTTATGATTTTAATTATAGTATCAACACTTGTTTACATTATCTCTTTTTATTTATGATTAAAGTTTTATTTGTCTGCTTGGGTAATATTTGTCGTTCAGCAATGGCACAAGGGGTGCTAGAACAAAAAGTGAAAGAACAAAACTTACCTGTCTTTGTTGATTCTGCAGGAACTTCAAATTACCACATAGGTGACCAACCTGATAAGCGAATGATAAAAAAAGGATTGGAATACAACATTGATATTTCATGCCAACGAGCTAGACAATTTACTGTTAATGATTTTGATGCGTTCGACTACATTTTTGCTATGGATAAAAGCAATTTCGATAACATTAACCGATTAGCAAGAAACAACTCCGACAAACAAAAAGTAAAGTTATATTTAGACTACTCCTACCCCAACCAACAAAAAAGTGTACCCGACCCTTATTATGGAGGCGAAGATGGATTTGAAGAAGTTTACCAATTATTGAATTACGCAACCGATATATTTATCAAATCAATTTCTCATGAATAATACAGGCATTTTATATTTAATTCCCATCACTTTAGGCGATGGTACATTTTCTCAAGTAATTCCAGAATACAACAATGCCATTATTAATGAAATTGATGTTTACATTGTTGAAAACATAAAAACTGCTCGTCGATTTTTAAAAAAAGCTGGTATTATTAAACCTATTGACGAACTTACTTTTTTTGAAATTGGTAAACGTAGCGAAACTGCCATGTACCCAAGCTATATTAAAGCTTTAGCTGAAGGAAAAAACATTGGAGTTTTATCAGAAGCGGGATGCCCTGGAGTAGCAGACCCAGGAGCAGAAATCGTAGCTCTAGCACAAGAAAAAAACTATAAAGTGGTTCCTTTGGTTGGTCCTTCATCTATTTTGTTATCTTTAATGGCAAGCGGTTTTAACGGACAAAGTTTTTGTTTTAACGGCTACCTACCAATCGAGCAAAAAGACAGAATTTACAAATTAAAAGATTTAGAGCGTTTGGCTTTTAGAGAAAAACAAACACAATTGTTTATCGAAACCCCTTATAGAAACATGCCTTTGTTAAAAGATATATTATCAACCTTAAACAACAACACCAAGCTCTGTATTGCAGTTGATATTACTTTAGCTACCGAAGAAATTTTCACCAAAAGCATTGAAGATTGGAAAAAAGAAACCAAACTCGATTTAAATAAAAGACCTTGCATATTTTTGATTGGGTAATTCTATTTTGTTTTAATAAATGTTTGTCTAGAAATACCTTTATCAGATTCTAATAATATAAAATAGTAACCTTGAGGCAATTTACTCAAATCAAGGACATCTTTATTCACACTATTATAACTCTTTGAGAGCAGTATCCTACCAAACAAATCAGTCAACCTCATTTTTGCAGTTACAGTCTCAGTCCCAAATGATATATTTAACAATTCATTTGCTGGATTTGGAAAGAGATTAAACCCAATAGTATTTATCTCATTAATCGAAACTACATTTACTGGTGATATGTTTGAATAAATACTTTCCACTTGAGTTTTTAAAGAACCAGCACTAGTACATGGCGAAGGAAGATTTACTCCAATAGCATAATATAAATTACCAGCAACAGGATTAACATCTACATAGGAATTAAACGAAGATGAAATGGAGTCATACAATACAATGTTTGTCGGCGATGTACCTCTGTAAATGTAATATGTAGCGTAATTAAACCCAACATAATTAGTCCAACTTAATTGAGGGTAGTTTGTTGTTAAATTAATTGATGACAATAAATGTATTGTTTTATGTGAATTACTCGTTTTCACATTACCACAAGTATCTATACTTAGCAATCGATATTTATAAGGTTGTTGTATTGGATTTGAAATAGTATCAGTAAATAATAGAGAACTTGCAGAATTCACAACTCCAATAGTTGAATAAACCCCTGCTGTAGTTGTTTCTTTTTGCACTTGGAAATCACCAACAAACAAAGAATCTTTAACCCAACTAACAATATTTTTATTAATTGAATGATCAGTTGTTATTTTACATAACTCAGTTGGAGGGAAATTACAAAAAATGCCTGTATCACAAGTATAACCAGCTCCACTTGTTTGTGAAAACTGAATTGTACCTGCCTGATTTGAGTAATTGGTAATCATTATCTTATAAATCCCTATCTGACTATTAGATATATTTATAGTCTCCGTTGGAGATGGATCATAACTACAATCCACGACATTAGACACATTTAAATTACAATCATCAAAAGTAGTTAATGGACCCCATGCTACAAAATCAGCATCTAATCCACTCCCCCCTATACCTGTTGCACTCATTGTGATGTCTATTGGAGCTGAACTACATTTATTTAAATACAACCATAGTGGATTAGGCTGGGTCGATAAACAATCATAATAAACTGTATCTTGATTTGATGTATTCGTATCTAAAGTATAACTATAAGTACTACCTGTTTCAAACAAAAAAGGCGTTGCACAAGTGTTTTGTGCATTGGTTTGAATTGAAAGTGAAATTAGAACGAAAAGAGTGAAAAACTGGAGTAACTTTTTCATAATAAATGATTTAAAGACATTCGAATTTACAGAATAAATATTGTAAATTATTCTTTTACATCTATTTTTCTAAGAATTGTTAACAATTCTTTTTCATTTTGAGAAGATAATTTTAATAGGTTTAACAACTCCTTTGCAGCATCTTCAACCCAAACATCTTTATAAAAATTATCACGTGAAAAATGCATAAACTTTAACACTTTAAAGGCATTAAACCAATTAAAGAACAGTTTTTTAAAGTGATTAAAAGACGTACTGTTATCTCTAATTTTTAAAATATTACCAGCAAAATCAATTGTTTTTAAATATTCTGAAACTGATTTAGGTAAATCAATAGATAGTTCGACAGACTCACTATGACAGAACAAATTATACAACTCATCCAAACTATCTACTAAAACTTTTAAATCTAAAAACGACTGAAAATCATAAGTAAGATAATCAGGGTTTTCTTGCCTTAAATAATTCTGCATGGCTCTACCAGTACCAAAAGGTACTCTATCAGAAATACGAGGTGAAGGAAAAATAGTGGTAGTTGTTAATTCTGTAAAACCGCCCAACACCATCATTTTTTGTAAAAAATAAAAATCTTCCCCTGCTTTTCGTTTATTCATTCCGCCTTGTTTTTGGTACGCTTTACTTTTTACAGCCATACTAGAACCAATGGTATGAAAAGCATAAGGAAAACCACAAAATTTCAGAGCGTTTTTATAATACCTTAAATGCAATTCGTAAGCAGCAATCGCTTCATAATTTTGTTTAGAAAATTCCTTTCCTTCAATAGGATGTTCAAAATGAATGGAGCAAGCTGGAGATTCTGGATGTTGTTTAAAATGTTTTTCCAATTCTACCAAATAATTGAGCTGACAAGTAGCATCTGCATCAAAACAAGCAATAATTCCATCTTTATTTAGTTCTTCAAATCGAATTACCGCCTCATCCATTCCAATTTTACGAGCCAATCCAACACCTGCATCTTTATCAGAAATATTTTTTACATCAATAAAGTGAAAATTTATCCAATCATTAACTTGTTCTGAACTCCATTTTAAAGCATCATTTAACATTTTAGTATTGGTTGCTACAACAACATCAGAGTCAGATGCTGCACTATTAAAAACAGTTGTCACTTCTACACTACAATCGGGTTTTTCACATTGGCTTAAACTCGATAATGCATTTAATAATCCCACCTCATTATAACAAGGAATTACCACTATTATACCTAAAGATTTTTTAGGATTAAGGGCTACAAAAGGTGTCTTGAAATAAAGGTGATGTTGCAAATAGAAACTCATTTGCAAATTAAATCATTTTTTCAGGAAAGTTTTTAACCAAACCTCTGCTTCTGGCTTTGTTTTGAAAAACTTTGTTGGCACAGATGGTTTATTAAATTTCAAATAAAAATTACCAATAATACGATGTGGTAACGAATCAAAAACATAAGCCTCAGCAATAGAATTTTTTAAACCATCAGCAGAAGCTCCAAACTCTCTAGCTTCTTTGGTAACATTCATGTATTTACCAATTAAGTGTAAAATAGGTACTTTCTTATTTTGAAGATAATCTTTGTAAGTATCCATTATTTGATAACAATCTTCTATTTCAAGTAATAATTGATGTTTAAAAACAACTTCAACTATTCCATCTTCTCGAAACAAAATACTACACGAACTTAATTTTATATGCTTTTTTATACCAATCAAAGAAATCCAATAATAATTGGCTTAAATTTAATCAATCTAACTTAGTTTTCAAATATTTACCTGTAAAAGATGCTTTACAAGCTATCATATTTTCAGGTAATCCCTCAAAAACGATGTGTCCGCCTTCTTCACCACCCACAGGACCAATATCTATAATCCAATCAGCACATTTCACAACATCTAAATTATGTTCAATAACAATTAACGAATGTCCTTGTGCAACTAAAGCATCAAATGCTTTCATTAGTTTTTTTATATCATGAAAATGCAATCCAGTTGTAGGTTCATCAAAAATAAAAAGAAGTTTTTGAGCAGTATCTTTTTTTCCTAAAAACGAAGCCAATTTTACTCGTTGTGCTTCTCCTCCACTTAATGTATTTGACGATTGTCCTAAATGAACATAACCCAATCCAACCTCTTGTAGCGTACTGATTTTTTGAACAATTTTAGCACTTATGTTCCCTTCTATTTGCTTAAAATAATCCATCGACTCATCAATGGTCATATCCAACACATCCGAAATAGTTGCATTGTTAATTTTTATTTCTAAAATATCGTTTTTAAATCGTTTTCCATTACATGCCTCACATTTCAAATGGATGTCGGACATAAACTGCATTTCTACCGTTATTTCACCTTCACCTTTACATGTTTCGCAACGACCACCATCAATATTAAACGAAAAATGAGATGGTTTTAATCGACGGGTTTTGGCTAATTTTTGAGAAGCAAACAAATTCCTAATATCGTCGTATGCCTTAATGTATGTTACAGGATTTGACCGCGATGATTTTCCTATTGGATTTTGATTAATAAATTCAACCCCTTTTATTTGGTTAATATCGCCTTCTATACGGTCAATTTTCCCCGAATTTTCAGCATACCCATCAAATATTTTTTTTACTGATGGTAATAAACAGTTTTTAACTAACGATGATTTTCCTGAACCACTAACCCCTGTGATAACCGTTAAAGTATGGAGAGGAAATTTAACATCAATGTTTTTTAAATTATTCTCTCTTGCTCCTTTAATCTCAATGTAATTATTCCATTTTCTTCGCTTTTTAGGAACTTCTATTTTTTCAATACCATTCATGTATTGAGCAGTCAAACTTTTTTTATCCTTTTCAAGCGCTTCTACATTACCTTGAAAAATGAGTTCTCCTCCTAAATGCCCTGCAAACGGACCTAAATCAATCACTTCATCAGCAGCTTTAATAATATCCTCATCGTGTTCAACAACAATAACCGTGTTACCAATATCTCTAAGGTTTTTAAGTACTTTTATTAAGTTCTCAGTATCTTTTGAATGCAATCCAATGCTTGGTTCGTCTAGTACATACATAGACCCAACCAAACTACTTCCTAATGAAGTTGCTAAATTTATTCGTTGTGATTCTCCTCCCGACAATGTTGAAGACAATCTATTCAAGGTTAAATAACCCAAGCCAACATCTTTTAAAAATTGTAACCTGCTTCTTATTTCAATTAACAAACGATGTCCTATTTCTTGTTCTTTTTTTGAGAGTGTAATTTTTTCAAAAAATTCCGACAAATGAGTAATTGACATTAACACCAAATCGGTAATGGAATGGTTATCAATTTTCACGTAATTAGCATCCTTTCGTAAACGAGTTCCTTTACAATCGGGGCAAACAGTTTTACCTCTGTATCTCGAAAGCATAACCCTATACTGAATTTTATAGCTTTCGGCTTCGAGCATTTTAAAGAAATCATTTAAGCCTTGAAAGTGTTTATTACCTTTCCATAAGAGTTCAATTTGTTCTTTACTTAAATCATAAATGGGTTTGTGGATAGGAAAATTAAACTCTGATGAGTTCATGACCAATTTATCTTTCCACTCCTTCATTTTGTCGCCCCTCCAACAAACAATGGCATCATCATAAACCGATAATGTTTTATTTGGTATTACTAAATCAACATCAATACCAATAACACTTCCATAACCTTCACACGTTTTACACGCACCAATAGGATTGTTGAAACTAAAAAAATGAGCGTTTGGTTCATGAAACTCTATTCCATCCATTTCGAACCTGTTGTTGAAATTTTTAGTAGTCAACTCATTATTTCTATCCACCACAATTTTACAAGTTCCTTGTCCTTCGTAAAAAGCAGTTTCAACACTTCCAAAAACTCTACTTTCGTTATCATCATTAGTATTTTCAATAATAAATCTATCAATCAACACGTCTAACGAAGCACCTGTAATTTGTTTTTCGGCAACCTGTTCAATACGTTCTATTTTATTGTTTATCCAAACCCTACTAAACCCTTGTTTCAACAATAAATCAAGCTGTTCTTTCGTGTCTTTATCTTTTAAATCTATGGTCGACAACAAATAAACCTTATCATTATCTTTTAATTGGTTGAACCATTTTACCACATCATTTACCGTTTCTCTTTTAACTAAATCGCCAGAAATGGGCGAAAAAGTAGTGCCAATTCGAGCAAACAGCAATTTCAAGTAATCATAAATTTCGGTAGATGTACCAACTGTAGAACGCTTATTTACAGTATTTACTTTTTGTTCAATTGCAATAGCTGGAGAAATACCGTAAATATGGTCAACATCGGGTTTTTCTATTTTACCTAAAAACTGACGAGCATAAGATGACAAACTCTCTACATAACGACGTTGACCCTCAGCAAATAAAGTATCGAAAGCCAAAGAAGACTTACCTGAACCCGACAAACCTGTAATTACAGTAAATTTATTTCGAGCAATAGCAACATCAATATTTTTTAAATTATGTACTCGCGCACCTTTAATGTAAATATGTGTTTTGGTATTGATTTTACTATCTTCGGTTAATTTCATTAAAGAGTCTGTTGCGTTAAATTTTGTTAAAAAAAACAAAATTACTGTTCTTTTTAGTAGTTTTGGTGGGTAACAAAAAATTAAATGCAACGTAAACGCAATAAACAGTAATTAGTTTACGTTTAATTTCAAACCAAAAAACCGCTTATAAGATATATCTACTTTTTTAAATTAAAATCCGAACATTTTAGGATTACATATTTTAACCTTAAAAGTAGATATTATGTTACTTTCAAAACTTTCAGAACAAGAGCTAATTCGTGCTTATATCAATGGCAATGAAAACGCTATCGAACAACTTATTCTAAGACATAAAAATAGAGTGTATTCTTACATTTATTATAAAGTCAAAGATGAGGAATTGGCTGAAGACATTTTTCAAGACACCTTTATTAAGGTTATTAATACCTTGAAAAAAGGAAACTATAATGATGAAGGAAAATTCCTTCCATGGGTTTTAAGAATTGCACACAACTTGGTTATCGACTTTTTCAGAAAAAATGCTCGAATGCCTGTAGTTAAAGGAAATGATGATTTTGACATTTTTGATGTACTCTCATCTCCCGATAAAAACATTGAACAAACCATTCAATCAACTCAAGTTTATAAGCACTTGAAAAGTTTGATTAAACATTTACCTAACGATCAAAAAGAGGTAATAATGATGCGAATGTATTTTGACATGAGTTTTAAAGAAATTGCTGATATGACCAATGTTAGTATTAACACATCACTTGGTAGAATGAGGTATGCACTCATTAATTTACGAAAGATGATTGAGGAAAAAAATATCTCTTTAGCGATATAAAAATATAGTAAATTTTGTTTTTAGTTAATTGTAGAAAATCCTGGAAAAATATTTCAGGATTTTTTAATTTAAAGGCAATATGATTAAAAATTAGTCGTTTATATGCTAAATTAATCTAAAATAAAAACGCCTATGCAAACTTTTACTCATTTAGAATTTATAGAATTAGATCAAAACGAAAAATCATTAAAAGCAACATTAAGTCAATTAGAAGAAAACGATGCTCCGTTTTCTCCAAAAAAACAAACCATCGATAACATATTAAACTACTCAAAAGCTTTGAGTGTTAAAAAATCGAAACATGTTGAATTTATTGAAACGATTTTAAACTAATCAAAATAAAATTCTGCAGCATTTTAAAGAGGTTGATTTCAATATCAGCCTCTTTTTTGTATAGCTTTGTTTCAATGAAAAAAAGTAGTTGGTTTTTAATGGTAATACTTCTATTATCTATTGGTTTAAATGCTCAAACCGATACAACTTTTGCTGAATCAAAGAAAAGCAAGTCCATCATTAAAAAAAGTATTTTACCTGCTACATTAATTTTAACAGGAGTGGCTTTAAACAACAGTGATTTTGAAAAACAATTCACCAAAGATGTAAGAAATAAAGTAGGAAATGACTTTGAGTTTAAAATTGACGATTATATACAATACGTACCAACAATACAAATGTATGGAGCAGATATGCTTGGTATTCCATCCAAAAACCATTGGTTCGACCAAACCAAGTATTTAGCCATTAGCCATTTAGCTACAGCTATAATTGTACATTCTTTTAAGAGAGGTGTTAATAAAACTCGCCCAAATAATGGTCCACACTCTTTTCCATCGGGGCACACTGCCACAGCATTTACAGGTGCAACAGTACTGTTTCAAGAATTTAAAGAAACCAGTCCTTTTTTAGCTTACAGTGGCTTTGCATTTTCAACAACTACTGGTGCTTTTAGAATAATTAACAATGCTCATTGGTTATCGGATGTAGTTACAGGTGCTGGAATAAGTATTTTAGTGGTAAACTTGGTTTATCATATTGAACCACTAAAGAATTTTAACCCTTTTAAAAAGGATAAAACCACTTCTTTAATTCCTTATTACAATCAGAATGAATTTGGTTTTTATTTTTCAAAAACGTTTTAAAAACCTGATTTAATCTTCAAAATTATCATTGGATAAATCAAATGGATTAATACCATAGAAAAAACCATTGTAAAAACTTACATTTAAGGGTATTTTCATCTTCTTTATTTGAATTAACTTTTCATTATCATCAAAAAAATGAACTTCTAATATTTTACCCTGTTCGAAAATTACACTATTTGTTAACTTACCTTCTTTACTCCAAAACTTCCATTCACCAAGAGCAATTTCTTTATTTTCATAATAACCATCTAGATATGTTTTATCATTACGTACCTCTCCTTGATATCGTAACTTACCATTACAATGAAATCCTCTTTGTATATAATTTAAAGAATCAAAAAACATTTCAGAATACAATTCTCCTTCAGAGCAGTAGGAAGAAGAATATCCTGTCTTATTAGTGTTATTTAATTGATTATATCTTTTAATTCTTCCGTCATTATAATATTCAATTGAGATTCCCGTCCCTTTATTTTCGACAGTATAATATTTTAACATCCCATTTTCATAAAGGTCTAAATTCACACCATCTGTAAAACCTTCAATATCAAAATTTGTTATACTTCGAATCTGACCTCCTGAAAAAAATATAATAGTTTTACGATGTTTATTAGAATCATCATAATAAAATAATTTCTCAATATTTCTATTTTCAAAGTATAATGTATCTACTCTTGAAACTATATAATTCTCTAGCCTTTCACTAATTTTAATCATAGCTTTAGACACTTCATTTTGAGAAGAAGCATTGAAACTAGAAAATAATAAAAAAGAAAAAAATATTTTTTTCATTGTAAATCGTTTTAAAACACCGCTTTAATTCCATAAACTGGAGTACCGTATAAACTCGACACAAAAAATTGAGGATGTATTTTTGTTTGATGGTAAGAAGTAGTTGATGTATCAATCCGTTTTATTCTTCGGTTTACCGATACCGTAGCAACAGAATAACCAATTAAAATTCCCAATGGGTAATCGGACGCCCAATGTACTCCACTATTCATCATTTCAATACCCATTAAAGTAGCCATGGTATAACCTAAAGGTTTAACCCATCTTGCTTCTGGGTAATTTTTAGACACAACCGTTACTGCTGCAATTATTGTAGCCATATGTCCAGAGGGCATTGCATCATAATAGGCAGTATGTTTCATATAATCTCGTTGATTTGGAAAAAAATTCCATTCACCCCCATCAACAGTTGATTGGTTTGGGCTTTGTCTACCAAAAACACGCTTCAATCCTTGTGTCATAACACCAAGTGTAAGTAAGCTTTCACCTATCTCAATAGAAGTATGAATTGCTCTATAATCGTTTCTTATTAACCCAGTAGTCAATAATCCACCAGCAACTAAAAGCGAAATACTACCATGCCCAAAATGGTAAAAAGTTGCAGAAATATTGGTTGGGTACTCCATCAACCCAAAAATCTTTTTGTACTGATGTCTTCTTGAAAGATTTAAAGAATAAGAAATATTCTCCACATGTCCAATTAAATCTTGATCAGGAGGAATTAGAATGCCTGTTGATGCTATAGCAATTCCAACCCATGCAATATTTTTTTTATCCTTAAAGCCCCTTCCTAAATCCAAATAATTTTTTGGAATATTTGTAACCCCATCAAACAATTTTGGTTTTGCATAACCATACTGTAAGTTCTCATTTATCTGGTAATATTGAATACCAGACGAATCGTTTTGGCATTGAGCTACCAATGCAAAAAATAATAACAGATATGTAAAGTAATTCCTCAACTAATCTTTTTTTAAAACAATATTAAACCCTTTTAAAATAATGAGCACAAAGAACAACAACAAAAATCAAGTCTTTATTGTTATTTTTGTTGAAATATAACCTTTCTATGAACAAGTTTAAAGACTTATTTTTTCAAAAACGACTTTCATTACTTTATTTTTTCGCTTTGTTTTTTCTGGTTTTTTCAGAAATAACTAGACTAGCATTTTATATTTGGTCGTTCGAATTTATTGATTTTTCGATAATTAGCTTCTTCAAGATTTTGTTAATGGGTTTATTCTTTGACCTTGGAGTTATTTCATATTTTTTACTTCCCTATTTGATCTATTTATTAATTACCCCAAATAAACTTGTGGGTAGTAAATTTGACAAGTACATTACCTACTTTGCTTATTTTGTAGGTTTAACCATATTCACTTTTAGTTTTTTAGCTGAATTTACCTTTTGGGATGAGTTTAAATGCCGATTTAACTTTATTGCCGTTGATTATTTGATTTACACTTTTGAAGTAGTTCAAAACATACACCAATCCTATCCTTTGTACATATTATTACCAAGTGTTATTTTAGTGGTATGCCTGTTTATTTACTTAACAGCTAAACAAGGTATTTTCAATAACACTTTCTCTTCAACATTATTATTAAAAACTAAAGCAACCGTACTTTTATTGGTATTAGCCGTATCAATCTTATTCACTTTGTTTATTACCAACAAAGATGCCGAATGGTCGTTAAACAGATATGAGAATGAATTAAGTAAATCAGGAATTTACTCGTTTTTTGCAGCTTTTAGAAATAATGAGTTGAGTTATACCGAGTTTTATACAACAAGAGATCTGGATGAGTCTTTTACAACATTAAAAGAATTAACACTTGCTGAGAATGAAACATATTTAACAGATAGTTTATATAGTCTAAAAAGATTAGTAAAAAATGAAGGTGAAGAACTAAAACCAAACGTTATATTTATTTGTATTGAAAGTTTTAGTGCTGATTTTATGAAAAGGTTTGGAAATGAATATAACATCACTCCATTTTTAGACTCTTTATCTCAGAATAGTATTTTTTTCAACAATATATTTGCAACTGGTACAAGAACTGTTACAGGAATGGAAGCGATTACACTATGTATTCCTCCTTCGCCTGGTAGAAGTATTGTTAAAAGAGCAAACAATACAGGATTATTTACTATTGGGTCTATTTTTAAACAAAAAAATTATAAAAATGTTTTCTTTTATGGAGGAGATGGGTACTTCGACAACATGAACCAATATTTTGGTGGTAATGGTTTTGATATTGTTGATCGAGGTAGAGGTTTTCTATTAGGGGATGATTTCAACTCAAAAAGAACCAATATTAATGATGACGAAGTTCAATTCGAAAATGCTTGGGGGGTTTGTGATGAGGATATTTATAGTAAAGTAATTAAAGAAGCCGATAAAGATTATGAGAACAATCAACCTTTTTTCAATTTTGTAATGACAACTTCTAATCATAAGCCATACTCATATCCAGAAGGAAAAATTGATATCCCATCAAAACAAAGTCGTGAAGGTGCTGTAAAATACACCGATTACGCTATTTACGATTTTATTGAAAAAGCAAAGAAAAAACCATGGTTTAGTAATACCGTTTTTGTCATCATGTCAGACCATTGTGCTTCTAGTGCTGGAAAACAAGAGCTTGATGTATCAAAATATCATATTGCAGCTTTTATATACAATTTACCGAATACAGAAAATAAGGAAATAAGTACATTTTGTTCTCAAATAGATTTTTTTCCTACTCTTTTTGGGTATTTAAATTGGAGCTATACCACTCAACTATTTGGGAAAGATGTTAGAAAAATGAAACCAACGGATGAAAGAACCTTTATTGGTAATTATAGAAAAATGGGGTACATGAAAGAAAATAAATTAATGGTTTTAGGTGATATGAAATCTGCCAATTATTACGAATGGGATAAATCATCAAACATATTAACACTATTACCTGAAAACGAACAAGCGATAAAAGAAGCGGTCTCTTATTATCAAACTAGAGATTATTTATACCAGAATGGGTTACTAAAATAGATTAGTAGTTTTTGTTTATTCAATGCAAAAGTTATACTAAATTCAGTTGATTCAGTTATATTTAGTTTGTTTTTAGTATTTTATTAACATACGATCCATTTATATTTTTTAATAAAAGAAAATATATTCCTTTTGACTTTCCTTCCATGCTAATATTATGGTTTTTTACCTCTCCATTTATGTTTAACATTTCATTATAAACTACTTGCCCTAAACTACTAACAACCATTAAGTGATACTCCCCTTTTCGTATGTTGTTAAACTTTACTTCTATTTTATTGTTTGAATTATTAAAATATGATAAAATATGAGATGACAAATTCAATTCATCTATTCCTACACAAGAATTAACAACTGCTACAACAGGAACTCTCGGGCTTGAACAACCAGGCTCATATACTTTCCAATCATAAAAAAAATTATAATAACCAGAGGGATTATTACCTCTAATAATAGATGCTAAACCATTTAATGTATATGGATAGCTTATTGAACCAGTATTTTGATATAATTTAGGGCCTAATGGGATTGTAGGATTAGTTATATTTAAATAATAAGCACCAGGTTCTAATTTAAAATTTAATTCAACGATTTGTTCTCCAATATTTACATAATTGGTGCTTGAACGTAATTGTAAAGAAAAAGTAGAATCAGCTATTATTATATTAAGATTACCAGCAGTTTGAGCATATATTTTTACTGACTGAATAATTATTGTTTTATAAACTCTAAAAAATAAACCTCCACTATTAGAATAATTTCCCGATCCTGTATTATCAATTTTACCTAAACTTTGTACAGGTCCATCAAGCACGTCTGAAACATAATATGTTTTTGATGTATTTAATATTGGAGTAGTGAAGTTATTTCCGGTTGCCAAAAGGGGGAATGAATTTGAAGGATGATCATACCACCTAAGAGTTCCTTGCCCAATAGCCGATAAATAGGCTGTAGTATCACTACAAATAGTATCACCCATTACAGTAGGTACCACAGGAATATTTACATAAATATAATCTGTTTTCGTTTCTGTTGATGTTCCAAAAGAGTTAGTAGCAGTAAGTTTAACTGTATATATTCCTGAAGTTTGATAGTAATGAATAGGATGTTGAATACTAGATACTGCTCCATCACCAAAATCCCATATCCAATTAGAAGCACCATTGGCTGAAAGATCGGTAAATCTTACCATTCCCCAACAAGTTGAATCAACATCAGAAACAAAATCAGCAACGGGTGCTAGGGTACTTTCAATACATGACCACTCTATCTCAAACCCTTTATTTTGTATCGCATTATCCGATATAAACACCAATGTTAATGCATTACCAGTTGAATTAATTGTTGATGGAGGTAAATTATTGTTACAAAATATTCCAATGAGAGGTGAGGAAGTTGATGGACCATCATAAATCTTCAAAAAATCATAATCACATATTAAACCACCTTGACTTCCTGCTTCTACATCAAACATTATAAAATCTAAACTCACTTGTTGCGACCCTGGAGGTTGAATAAGAATTTGAAACTCACTAGCCCCTAGATAATTTGAGCATGCCCCCCCATTATCAAATAACCTACCCTTACAATCTGTAATATTTAAAAATCCAAATTGAGCTGGTGTAGAAGTATTACAAAGAGCCATCGAATCAATATTTATGTAATTTGTTTTAATTAATGAATCTGTACCACAGTTGTTTCCTCCATCGACTTTTAATTTAACAGAATAAACTCCATAATTGTTATAAGTATGAGAAGGAGAATAAACAGAGCTTGTGTCTCCATCTCCAAAATCCCATAAATATGAAACTCCATTTTGACTATTATTTGAAAAATCTACCGTATAAGGTACTTCACAAGAATTAATATAACATGCTTCAAAATCACTATACGCGCCTGTCATATAAGCATCTCCAACACCAACAGCATACCATGCATTTGTTACAGATTCTACTTCAACTGAGCATTCCCCATATAAATCTACTGCTGCTTGAATAGAAAAAAATCTGGCATCCTGATAATTTGAACTCGGCGTTAAATAAACTGATAAATTTCTATAAGCGATTTCAGCAGCTTTATCTAATCCTAATCCATTTACAAAATATGTATTCCCAATATCATTAATACCATTGCCTCCATTTACCAAAAGTACATACCAAAAATTTTGAACCCCACTATTTGTATGTACACCATCATTATCCCATCCTCCCCAACCTATAGGATGCCAAAAATCTCCAAGATATGTATCTGGATTATCAAATTGGTTAGGATTTGTCATATTTCTAATTCCTACTCCATTAACTTCCTCTCCTATTAACCAATTTGCGACAGAAGGTCTTGAAACATAATCAATAGTGACTCCAAAAATATCGCTAAATGACTCGTTTAATGCACCTGATTCGGCAAAATAAATTAAATCAGCAGTAAAATTTGTCATTCCATGAGTGATTTCATGTCCCACAATATCAATTGAGGTAAAAGGAGAAGTGTTATTAGAAAGAAGTCCATCCCCATATACCATCCTTGTTCCATCCCAGAATGCATTTTGGTAATTATTAGCGTAATGAGTATAACTGTCTAATCTAAAACCATTTCCATCGATACTATTTCTTCCGTGTTTATTTAAATAATAATCGTACGTCATTTCAGCACCCCAATGAGCATCTAAGACATAAGAATCAATACCAGTTAAATTCCAATTAGCGTTTGAATTTATAAAATCTATATTGTTAAAAACGGTATCATTATTACAATTAAAAGTTCTAATTCCATTCCCTCTACCTATTTCTTGCAACCGATAAATATTACTTCCCAAACTATCACTAGTTATAACTTGTAAACCACTATAAGCAGTTTGTGCAGTACCAACTTCATCAACATGTTGAATCTTATTTTCAGCAAAAAGTATTTCACCTGTTATTGCATCAACATATACTTCTTGACGAGAAATTGGTTGATGAGCATAGATATTAAATTTATAAGCAACTCTAAGTTCATTAGTGATTTTACCATCTTTTGAAATAAATACTAAATCAGCTTGAGGATAATAAGTAGCATCATTATTTTCTGTTGACCACTTTAAATGTTTTTCCTCCAATTCAACTTCCCACTTATAAGTTTCGGCATTAATAAAATTTAAAGCGAAACTAATTGCTTCCTGTTCAGTAATAGCTATTGAATTAGAACCAACAGCGTTATCAAATAATTCACCATTCATAGATTTTATTAATCCTTTTTTGGTATGAACAATAAACATACTGAGTCTCACTGGAATATTATTTATGGTCTGGCGATACCGATAATGAGTAAAATCTAAATTATCATTTTCAATATTTATCAGCTCTAATCCATAATTATAATCTAATTTATAAAAATTACTTAAAAATGAACTTAATTTATCAAATGGTAATTCTTCTCCTTTTTTAAATTTAACATAATTAGGTATTGATGAAAACTCTTTAAAACGAACCTCTAAACTACCACGAACAACTTCATTAGCTCCTTTTCCATATAATACTGTATTTTTAGATTGAGTAACATCATGAAATAATAAAATTATTAGAATAACTAGAGCTATACGCATATTAAGAATTTGTTTTAATTAGTCATTACTTTTTACATTAAAAATAAGCTAGCTTTTAATTTATAAAAAGAGGTTTACTAAAAGGTTTATTAAGAACTTAATAACTCTATTTAATAGCTATTGCAGATATTTCAACATTAACATTTTTAGGTAAACAAGCTACTTGTACTGTTTCTCTTGCCGGAAAATCTGATTTGAAATAACTACCATACACTTCATTGATTTGTGCAAAATCATTCATATCAGCTATAAAAATCGAACATTTGATAACATGAGTAAAATCCATTTCAGCAGCTTGAAGTACTGCTTTTAAATTTTCCATAACCATTTTAGTCTCATCCTTAATGTTAGATAAAACTAACTCATTCGTTACTGGATTTATGGCTATCTGACCTGATGTATATAAGGTATTTCCAACCAAAACTGCCTGACTATAAGGTCCAATTGGTGCTGGAGCATTTGATGTGTTAATGATTTTTTTCATGTTGTTTTTTTAACGAAATTAATTCTTCAAAATTTAAAAAAATATGATTTATATCCTAATACTTATAATACTCTTCGACAATACTTCGACAGGCTCAGCATGACATTGCTCTGAGTAAACTGACTCGTTTATATCATATTCTAACACCGATGATACAAACATCCCTTCGACTTCGCTCAGGGTAAACTGACTCGTTTGCATCATATTCTAACGCCTATGATACAAACATCGTCAACTTGCTCTAAATCTCCTTTCCATTTTTCAAATGTTTCATGAATAAATTCTCTTTGTTTCAACATATCCAACCCTTGTATAGAAAGTAGTTTCTCTTTTAATCGAGCAGTTTTAAATTTCTTACCTTTTTCCCCTCCAAACTGATCTGAATATCCGTCAGTAAAAACATATAAAGTATCATTTTCTTGCAATTCAATTTCATGAGTTAAAAAGCTTTGGGCTATTTCAGATTTACCAACAGGTTGTTTATTGGGTTTAATCTCTATCAATTCATTATTCCTATAAATCCACAAAGGGTTATTTGCGCCTGACCACTTTAATTTTTTGTTTTCTAATCTACAAAGCGAAATATCCATCCCATCTTTTACATCTGCATCACTTTTCTGGAATTCTTGTATAACAATCTCTCTAGTTTTATCCAATATTTCTCCAGGGTCAGACAAATTAAATTCTCGTACTGAACGATTTAATGCGTTATTACAAACCACACTTACCATTGCTCCAGGAACACCATGACCAGTACAATCGGCAGCAGCAAAAAGAACTGTTCCATTTACTTTTTCCATCCAATAAAAATCTCCAGCTACAATATCTTTAGGTTTGTAATAAACAAAATTATTTTTTAATGTTTCATTAATAATTCGTTCTGAAGGCAATATGGCTCCTTGAATTCGTTTCGCATAATTTATAGAGTCCAATATTTCTTTCTGCTTAACCTCTACTAATTTTTTTTGCTCTTCAATAATATTTTTTTGCCGTTTAGTTATTTGTAATCGATTATAAACAAATATTGAAAACATTAACAACAAAATTAACCCTACGGCTATTGAATAAGTTATAACAGTCTGCTTCTCACCTCTTTCAGCAATTATTTCCATCTGTTTATTATGTTCAGCATCTTTTACTGCTTGTTGTTTTTCAAATTCGTACTTGGTTTGTAATTTATAAGACGCTCGGTTTGTTTCTTCACTTCTAATGCTATCTTTCATTTGAACAGCTATTTCAAAATATTTAAGCGCCAATGGAAATTCAGCTTTTAATTTGTAAATCTTGCTGAGTATGTATGCAGATTTTTGTATGTTATCTGGATACCCAATTGATGTAGACAATTCGTAAGCTTTTTTTGCAGCAATTAAAGCTTCCTCCTTTTTATTAAACAGCAAATATGATTCACCTAAATTTACCATACCAAAAGCTTCGCCTTTTTTATCGCCAATTTGCTCTCTTAACTTTAAACTACGTTGATGATAACTTAATGCTTTGTCAGAGTTCAATAAATCATAAATATTACCCATGTTACTTAAGGAATAAGCCATTCCTTCTTTATCATCAGTTTCCCTATACAAATCATAACTTCTTTCAAAACAACTAAGCGATTTACTTAAATCTTTTTGAACATAAAGTATTGAACCTATATTGTTCAGAGATTGAGCTATTCCATTCTTATCTCCAATTTGCTCTCTTAATTTTAAACTTTTATAAAAATACTCTAACGTTTTATCTTGATTACCAAGCGCATTATATATTGCTCCAATATTGTTTAAGGTTGTTGCTGCACCATCATAATCATGAAAATACTCTTGTATTTTTAAACTTTTATGAAAAAATAATATTGCATCGACTAAATTTCCTTGTTGTTCATAGTTAACACCAATATTATTTATAGCTCCAGCCAACGACTTTAAATAGAATTTTTTTAATGCCAATTCAGGTTTTTCGGCTAACGATTTCTCCGCCTGTTTTTTAACTAAAAGATTGTATTCTATCCAAATGTCATGCATTAGATTTTCAGAAATTAATTCCAATGCTTTTAATTTAGAGGTATCATGTTTGGAGTTATGATACTTATTTAGTGCTTCATTAAGTATTATGAGGTCTGATTCTGTAAGGCTTTCTAAATTTAAGGAATCTACCAAAAAATAATCTTTATCGCCATATTTTTGTGCAAATAGGCTACCGAATAAACATAATATAGATATGCTCAACAGTACTATCTTATTTTTTAATTTAATCATTAATTAAAAGTACAAATTAGAGATTGATTATTTCTAAGTTTATCAATTGCTGTTTTACTTTGCCATCTATTACAATATTCTTTTGGTTAACCAACTTATAATTTTCAAATGTTTTATACCAATCACCAGTTGCATAATAAGAATAAACTAAATTTTGATATCCTGGTGAATAATTTTCATCAAGAGAAATAGCTTTTTCAAAATAGTTGATTGCAATTTGGTAAAACCCAAGATTATAAAACGTTAGTCCTATAGTATTCAATTCTTTAGCATTCTTACTACTTTTCAAAGCAGTTTCATAAGTCATCACATTCTGAATGGCATACATTGTATTTTGTACACTCTCTTTCTTAGTGGTGTATTTCTTAGCTTCTTTAAAAGCCTTATCTGCAGTAGTCACATCATAATTATACAATGCTAATTTAGATTTTAGCAAGAAAGCATCCCCAATATAAAAAGGTACTAATTCTATACATTTATTAATCGACAATAATCCATTATCAAATTGCTTTAATAAAAGAAGTATAGCTGCTTGATTATAATACAATTTAGCATCATATGGATTTTTTTCAATAGCTAATTTATTTTTTACTAGTGCTTGTTCAAATTCTCCGATTTGAATTAAAACAGCCGACTGATTTGACAGATCCTTTGCTGAGATAGCTTTGACTTGAAGTACCGATTTTAAATCGTTTAACGACGCTTTATAATTTTGTTGGCTATTAAAAATATTTGATCTATTTATAAAAGCCAAAATATTATTAGTATCTAGTTCTATAGCTTTATTAGTAAATTTTAGCGCCTTATCAATTTTACCATTCGAATAATAATGGCTTCCTAAATTTTGATTTATTTCAGAATCATTTGGATAATATTTATGAGCTGTTTCCCAAACTTTTATTCCATTTTTCCACACCAAACTTTGGGTAAATGATTTTATAAAAAACAAACCTAAAACAATATAAACACCAAGCATTAGCTTCTTCTTTAATACTTTTTCTAACAGATAATAAAGAATAATTACAAAGCCAATTATTGGTAAGTAATTATATCTATCTGGCATAACATTTTCAGCAACTGGAATAAACCTAATCATCAAAAATATATTGGATAAGTAAAACAGTAATCCAAGTAGAATAGTTTTATTTTTTCTGAAAAAGTAAATAATAGCAAGAACAACTGGGAATATTAAAGTAAATAAATAATAAATTTTAGGTACAGAAGCTGTTAAATCAAAAGGATATGGATAATGAGGGGACAATTGAATAGGAAAAAACAACTTAAAAATATAATTCGTTAAAACATATCCAGCTGATATAACATTATTAATAAATGGAATTGATGTTGTATCTAAAAAATAACCTGTGTACAGTTGAGCTTTTAAGTTTAAAAAACCAAATAAGCCCGACAACAGAAACAATGGTAAGATGTATTTGAGTTGTTTTAACCCTTGATTATATCCTAAAATAAAAAAACTTATAATTAATAAAGTAATTGGTAATGTTACTGCTTGTCCTTTAGAAAGAAGTGCCAATACAAAAAACAAGATTGCTAATCCATACTTTTTGAATTTTTTAGATTCAATAAAAACAATGTATGAAATACAACTGGCTAGAAAAAACAAAGCAAATAATGTATCTTTTCTTTCTGTTATTCTAGCTACAGATTCTACATGTAACGGATGTAATGCAAAAATTAATGCAACAATCAAAGCTTGATTTTTATTATTAAACAACTTTAAAACTAAAATGTATACTAAACACGAATTAACTGCATTTAACATCAAATTAGTAAGTTGATAACCAAATGGTGATTCACCTGAAAAAAAATAATTAAAAGAAAAAGAAAGTAAAGTAAGGGGATGATAATGTCCGTCAAAAAAAGAGGTAAATATTAATGATATATTGTCTGTAGAAAATGATTGAATTAAAGGATTATTTAAGATGTAATTATCATCACTATAGTAGGTAAATCCATTAAAAAGAATAGGTAAATAAGCTAATATTGAAACAACCAACAATAAAAAAATATGTTTATTACCTTTTAAATCCATTTTATCAATAATAAAAAAGCCTTACTAATAGTAAGGCTTTAATTTAAATCTTATAGTATTACATTCCTTTTTCAAATTGGTGTATTACTCTATCACTTACTCCAGTAGAAGAAAAACCTCCATCATGAAATAAGTTTTGCATCGTTACATATTTAGTCAAATCTGAGAACATAGCAATACAGTAATTTGCACAATCTAAAGCTGGTGCATTTCCCAATGGTGAATTGTAGTCAGCATAATCATACAAAGAATCAAATCCTTTTATTCCACCACCTGCAGTTGTCTTAGTAGGTGATTGTGAAATTGTATTAACCCTTACCTTTTTATCTATTCCATAATAATACCCAAAAGTTCTTCCAATTGATTCTAATAACGATTTAGCATCAGACATGTCATTATACCCAGGAATTGATCGTTGAGCGGCAATAAATGATAAGGCTAAAATAGAACCCCACTCATTCATAATATCTTTTTGTTTTGCAACTTTCATTACTTTATGAAAAGAAATGGCTGAAATATCCATTGCTTTTGCATAGAAATCATAGTTTGTTTCAGTATAGTGAATTTTCTTTCTAACGTTAATAGACATTCCAATAGAATGCAAGATAAAATCAATTTTACCAAATTTCTCTTCTGCTTTATTAAATAAATTTTCTAAATCTTCCATCGAAGTAACATCCGCTGGAACAACATCTGAATTAGTTTTTTTTGCTAATTCATCCAACTCTCCCATTCTTAATGCTATAGGAGCATTAGTTAAAATAAACTCAGCACCTTCTTCATGCGCTCTTTCAGCTACCTGCCAAGCAATAGAATTAGAGTTTAATGCACCGAAAATAATACCTTTTTTACCTTTTAATAAATTGTTTGACATGATAGATGTTTTATTAATATTTTACTGTTCTCTTTCTTTTAGCTGTTGCTGGAGTTCTATGTTTCTTTATTCCTCCACCAGCACCAATTTGACTGGCCGTATGCCCTCTTCTATGAGGGTTACATGAGAAACTAACTAAAGAAATCATAAAAGAAATGATTAATCCAAAAATGAGTTTGTTTCTTGCAGTCATATTTTTTTTTAAATGAATTGGTACAAATATATTAATTTGAAATAAGATTTTTAGCATTTTCTAACGCTGCTTTTGTAAGTTCTTTTCCACTTAGCATCTTGGCTATTTCATTTATTTTTTCTTCTTGGCCCAAAACTGTTACATCTGTAATCGTTTTTTCGCTTTTAACTTCTTTAAAAATCTTGTAATGATGTTTACCTTTTGCAGCAACTTGAGGCAAATGAGTAATGGTAATTATTTGTATGTCTTTTGCCATTAGCTTCATTATCGTTCCTATTTTATCTGCAATATCACCCGAAACACCAGTGTCTATTTCATCAAAAATGACTGTACTCAAATTATTACTTTTTGCAAGTATCGATTTAATGGTTAACATTAATCTTGATAATTCGCCCCCAGAAGCTACTTTTTGAACTTCCTCAGGTTTAAATCCTTTATTTGCAGAAAACAAAAAATCAATTTTATCGATACCTGTTGCAGTTAAATCTGTAAGTATTTCTTGATTAATTACAAAACTTGATTCAGGCATACCCAGTTCTGCAAGATTGTTTTGAATAGAACTCACTAAACTCGGTATATTCTTCTTTCTTTTCTCCGACAAGTCTTTCGCTAAAAGCTTCAAGTCATTTTCCTTTCTTAACACTTCTTTTTCTAAATCACCAATAACTTCATCAATAGATTCAATTTGTGTCAATTCTTGTTTTAAACTAAGTAATAAATCTATTAACTCATTTGAGTTATTGAGGTGATGTTTTTTCTCTAAGGAATAAATGGTATTTAACCTATTATTTAAATAGTCTGCTTCTGAATTATCAAAATTCACATTATCGTTCAACACCGAAACCTCTCTTGATAAATCATTTATTTCAATTGACAAGGAATTTAGTCGATCAAACATCATCTGATAATCAGCAGATAAATGAGCTATTTTTGAAAACGACTGTAAAATAGACTTTAAATCACCAACTATACTTTTTTCGTTTTCGAGCAACAATGATGATGCTTGATGTAACGTTGTTTTAATTTCTTCTGCATTATTGAGTATGTCAAGCTGCTCTTCAATTTCTTGCTGTTCGTCTTCTTTCAACTTTAAAGCCTCTATTTCATTTACCTGAAATTTAAGAAAATCAACATCAGCTTTTGCTTTATTTTCTTTGCTTTTTAATTCATTTAATTTATTTTTTTGAATTAAAAACAAGCGATATTGTTCCTCAAAATCCTGTACATTTTGTTGGATATTTGAGAATGAATCGACTACTGTAAGCTGATAATTTCCATTTTTTACTAATAAATTTTGATGCTGAGAATGAATATTGATAAGCTGTTCAGCCAGTTCTTTTACAACATTTAAATTTACAGGGGTATCGTTAATAAATGCCCTTGACTTCCCTAAAGAAGAAATTTCTCGTCTAATGGTTGTTTCGGTCTCAAAATCTAACTCATTTTCTTTAAAAAACTCTAGAAAGTTTTTTTTATCCAATTTAAAGATACCCTCTATCACACATTTTTTTTCTTTATCATTTAAAACCGAAGTATCTACTCGCTGACCAAGAATTAAAGATAAAGCTCCTAGCAAAATTGATTTTCCTGCTCCAGTTTCACCAGTTATCACTGTAAATCCTTCGCTAAAATCAAGGTTTAATTTTTCTATTATTGCGTAATTGGAAATGGATAAATTGAGTAGCATTTATTTACCAGAAATAATCTTTTCGTAAACATTAGAATTGGCAGGATTAATCTTATTAAGAATAGGAACAATCTCACTTTTTTCCGACTGCGGAGCTTCTTTAAACAGTTCTACAATTTCATCTGCTTTTGCATTAAAGAAAAATTGTAGTTGAAATGAATTCATATCGTATGTAAAAACTTTTTCCAAGTTTTTTATTGATTCAGCAACTACAGCTCTACCCTTAGTCACATCGGCTGACATAACATCAAAACCTAAACGATGGTAGTTATACATTGTTTCACGAAAAGGAACATAATTAGGCTTCAACAAATTTTCAACTAACCAATACCTATTTTTGGTGTCTTCAAAAGCTTTCCAGCCAGAACTGCCCGAACCTTGAGCATTTGTAACTATGTTTTGAGCTAATGTTAAATAAGGACTTCCTCCATTTTTAGAAAAGGACTCGTAATCCATTGCTAAAATCATGTACACATAGAAAGATACTACTGAAGTTAAATTTGATACATACGAATTTTCGGAATATTCCAATTGTTCAAATTCATTGAAATTAAACTCAAAATCTTTATCAATATGATTTATTAACGTGGTACTGTATGATGAATTAAAAACTGGACGGCGAGATTGAATTTGAATAGTTGCCTTAAATGAGGTTGGAGTTACACGTTCGGTAATATTAATTAGCATGGTACACTCTATCCTTTCCTGAATTTGATAATTATGTTTAGTCCATTTTCTACTATTTACAAATTCTGACAACCTAGTTTGTAACACTTCAAAAATACTTTTGTCGGAACCTATTATTTGAGATGAGTTGACTTGAAAATTACAATTCAATTCTTGTGCAGAAATAGTAGTGCTATTAAATATAAGAAAGCTTAAAAAAAGTAATATTTTGAAGATGTAATTCATTTTAAAATTTTAGATGTTGGAAACCAACTTAAATCTATTTCAGTAAAGATACTATTTTATTAAAAATGTCGTGAGCAACTTCTGATTTAGATTTTAACTCAAATTTGTCAACTTTATTACTATTATCTATGATAGAAACTTTATTGGTATCAAATTCAAACCCAGCACCTTTATCGTTTAATGAGTTTAACACAATTAAATCTAAGTTTTTAGATTTTAATTTAGTCTTTGCGTTTTCTAATTCATTATTTGATTCCAACGCGAATCCAACCAACAACTGATTTTTTGTTTTTATATTACCTACCGATTTTAAAATATCTTGAGTTGGTTCTAAATCAATAATTAAATCAGCGTTATTCTTTTTGATTTTTTGCTTACTGACTTTTTTTGGTTTAAAATCAGCAACAGCAGCCGACATGATCACAATATCTGCTTTTTTTACATGTTTATGTACCTGATTATACATTTCTTCGGCAGATTTAACGTCAATCCAATTAATCCCATCCACCTTTACTTGTTTATTAGGACCGATTACTAATGTTACATCAGCACCTAAATCTAATGCCTTTTTGGCTAATTCAACCCCCATTTTACCAGAAGAATTGTTTCCAATAAAACGAACTGGGTCAATTTGTTCATAGGTTGGTCCAGCTGTTATTAAAACCTTTTTACCTTTTAAAAGCTGTTCTGATTTAAAGAAATCGCGTAGTAATTCGGCAATTTTTTCAGGCTCTTCCATTCTACCTTTTCCAACCAACCCACTTGCTAATTCTCCATCTACCGCATCAATAATGGTATAACCAAATTCTTTAAGTGTATTAATATTCTTAGTAGTTGTTGGGTGCAAATACATGTCTAAATCCATAGCTGGAGCAACAAAAACAGGGCATTTAGCCGAAAGATATGTAGCCAACAATAAATTATCGCAAATACCATTAGCCATTTTAGCTATTGTATTTGCCGTAGCCGGAGCTACAACCATTACGTCTGCCCACAAACCCAATTCCACATGGCTATTCCATTCGCCTGTTTGTTTGTCAGCAAAACTGGAATAAACTGGGTTTTCTGATAAAGTAGATAATGTTAATGGTGTTATAAACTCTTTTGCAGCAGGTGTCATTACTACTTTAATGTTGGCTCCAGATTTTTTAAGCAAACGAGTTAATGTAGCAATTTTATACGAGGCAATTCCTCCAGAAATACCCAGAAGTATGTTTTTGCCTTTTAACATGAAATTGGTTGAGTATTATTTCTCTTGAGATGGATTTCTAAAAAACAATTTGTCTTCTAAAAATTCTTTAAGAGCAATAGCGTTCGTTTTAGGAAGTTTTTCGTAAAACCTAGAAATTTCTATTTGTTCTCTGTTTTCAAAAATCTCTTCTAAATTATCTGTGTTAGAAGCAAATTCATTAAGTTTTCCCGTAAGTTCCTCTTTTAAATCAACTGCAATTTGGTTCGATCTTTTAGAAACAATCACACACGATTCATAAATATTACCAGTAACTGCTTCTATTTCGTTCATGTTACGAGTAATTGTTGAAGCTTCTGCATTTGTATTTTTGAAATTCATCTTTATAAATTTTCTTGGTTCAACTTAGTTTTTTGTTCTAATGCTTTATTGTATAAACTTTCTGCTTCTTTTAAGTATTTGCTTTCCTTAAAAGAATCGACAAAGGTAAGATAAGCTTCGATAGTATCGTCAAATCTTTGTAATTTTTTTTCTTTAATACTATTTACAGCTAAATAATAGTTTGATTTTAGTAATAACAACGCTATTTCCTCATTAAATTTGGTGTCGGGAAAATCACGTAAGGTATTGTTTAGGGCTACTATTGCAGCTTTGTAATCATAAATTTGATAGTATTGTTTAGCGTTTTCGTATGATTTTACTTCTAATTTACTTCTCAACTTATCCATTAAATTGTTAGTAGAATCTAATAGCTGATGTTGTGGATAAGTATTGGCAAACAATTGCAATTCGTTTAAAGCCGTATAAGTTTCAGTAGGATCTAAAGATGAAATTGGAGAAAGCAAATAACGACAATATCCATTCATAAACAAGGTTTCCTCTGCATGTGTACTGTTAGGAAATGTAGTGGAAAATTTCTTAAAATGATAAGCTGCCTCGTATAAAAAGTCTAAATTGTAATTGGTATAACAATAGTAAAAATATACTTTTTCAGCCTTGTCAGTTCCTCTAAAAAGCGGAACAAGCTCTTCTAATAATGGCAATGCTCTTTCGTATTTACCTTTATCGTACAAGGCAATTGCTGCTTCATATTTAGCGTTGTAATCATCGCTTTTTAACAAACGTTGATACTTACTACACCCTACAAGAAATAGCAAAAAAGAAATTAAAAAGAGTGCCTTATTTTTTAACATTCGGCAAATATAGGATTAAAGCAAAACAACACAAGTTTAGAAACGTTAAAAAATGCAAATTTAGTCTTTCACTTTTCTAAAAAATGCAATTAAAAAACGGTTGTCTTTTGATTGATAATATTGAATTTTTTCAAAATCAGGATTTTTATCGTAATAATCATAAGGCTGACTTGTTGGTCTTAATTCAGGTCGATAACCATAATGAGAATCCCAGACTACTATATCTCCCTTTTTGAGTGTATCCGTAACTTCTTTGGTAATGTCTATAACTGGTCTATTTTTATAATCACTTTTGTATTTATTTGAATAATAGAAAAATAGAATATGTCCACTAGTTATTCTTGAATCTTCGGTAAATAGAGCTCCTTCTACATTTTTGTTCTTTTCTAAATATCTAGAAAACCACTCTCCCGCTTTTTTCATGGTTGCATCTTCAGGGTTTAAGTTAAATGTCCGAGCTGTTGATACAATTAGTATTACTGATATTAATCCAAAGGTTAATAAGTATTGCTTGCTTTTTAATGGCAACATTAAAATAACGATAGTTGCTAATGCTAATACAAATGGCATCCAATACCTATCTCCATCCTCTAACAACTTCATAAAATCATGGTCGTATGTTTGGTAAATGGTTATCAATAACAACAACGGCAATAGAAATATAAGTATTAAATATTTTTTTCCATACTCTGCAATTTCATCAATTGAAAGCACTCCTAAAATAACCATAAACGGTGCTATTGGCAATACATACCTTAAATTTCCTCCACCAACACCAATATCCCAAGTGGTATGATTAAACACACAATACAGTAAAAATGTTATCAAAACTGGAATAAGTAAAATCAAATTGGGTAGCTTTTTCTTTAAAATAGAAATACCAATATAATTAATAAATAATACCAAAGAAGTTGCTCCAAAAACTACATTAGACATAATAAAGTAGTAATCAAACCCACGTTTTGGGTACGCGCTATTGTTTTCGTGAGAATACTTTATAACTTGATTAGGTAGATATAGAATATCGTCGGTAATAAAGTATCCCATAAAGTTATGAAGAACTGTTAAAACCCCTGTACTCAATGCTGCTATCCATTGTTTCTTAAAAACTAATATCCAAAAATACAATCCAAGTAGAATATGATATTCTTGTCGGGTTAGTGCGGCATAAGAGACTAAAAATGCAGCGAAAATGTATTTTTTGTTAAAATGGTTCCACGCAGCCATAACCAAAACAAATGCAGTAAGAAATTCCGAAAAATTTCTAAAAGCCAACATAAACCACAATGGTTGTAATCCAAGAATAAAGAATACTAGAAATGAATTTTTACCCCCTAATTTTTGGACTATTTTATAGGAGTACATTACTGTAACCGCTGATAATAAACTGTTACAGAAATGTAAAAAAGTAAACCCACCAAGCGATGGTAACGCTAAATATAAAATGTAACCTAATTTTTGGAAAGAAAGTAGAGATTCTTGTGGGCTTTGCAATAGTTCCTTTGCATACAAATAAAACATGGGTTCATCATGCATATAAAAACCATCAGAAAAAGTAGAAAATATAAAGTAGACAATGGTTAGTATTCCTGTAAAAATCCAAAGCGTTTTATTGTTTAGGTCGTTTAAAGAAAATGAACCCTTATTTTCTTTTTTCACATCAGCAGCCGCAGAAACTTGTGTTTTATCTTTCTTACTCATTTTTGTCCTTTACTTATTTTTCACGAAGATAATAACTTTCTTGAAATTGGTGGTTTTGAATTAAGCACTAAAAGTTTGTATTTTTCAAATTATCTATGTTTTAGTTATAAATACTAAATTCGCAATCTAAATACGTTTCTACTGAATGGGAAAATTATACGCTGATAAACCAAAATATTTTGAAATACAGTACCTCAACTCTAGAGACTCTATTATTCCGTTTTTAGGCAATGTATACACTCCTAAAGCTGGAGATAGAGTACTTGAAATAGGCAGTTCAGAAGGCGGTGTATTAAAAGCATTTACAGAGCTAGGTTGTGTTTGTACTGGTATTGAACTTGAATTGGCTCGCGTTGAATTGGCAAATGAATTTATGAAAGAAGAGGTTAATGATGGTTTAGTGAAATTCATCAACCAAAATATTTATGATATTGACCCAAATGGTTTTAACCCAAAATTTGATTTGATTATTTTAAAAGATGTAATTGAACACATTCACAACCAAGAAAAATTTATGCAGCAAGTAGAACATTTTTTAGCTGATAAGGGGGTGATATTTTTTGGTTTTCCTGCTTGGAGGATGCCTTATGGTGGGCATCAACAATGTGCAAAATCGAAGTTATTGGCTAATTTACCTTATTACCATTTACTTCCTAAAACATTATATAAATTGGTTTTAAAAATGTTTGGTGAAAACGATTCAGTAATTGAAGGCTTGTTGGAAATAAAAGAAACTGGAATTTCTACCAGCCGTTTTGAGAAAATTTGTAAAGAAAATAATTATACCATTTTAAAACAGGTAAAATACTTTGTTGCACCAATTTACGAATACAAATTTGGTTTTAAAACCCGCAAACTATCTAAATTAATTGGTGCAATTCCTTTTATTAACGACTTCTTTACGTTTCAATCGTACTACGTTGTTAAGAAAAACAACTAACTATAGGTTTTCAATCCACTTTTTAATGGAGTGTTGATATTCAAATTTGGTGGTCGTTTTTAATTTATCATCGTTAAAAATAGTGTCACCTGATTCTATTTTTAGTGCACTTTCTGGCCACGAATTGAATGTAATCTCCACTTTGTATTTTTCAGCAAAAAAACTAGCTACTTCTAACAAACTTAAATTGTCGTTACTTCCAATATTAAAAATGTTGTTTTTTGACTGCACTTGTTTCAATGTTTCGAAAATAGCATTGCAAATATCTTCTACGTGTGTAAACGTTCTACGTAATTCGCCTTTACCAAAAAGTGTGATGATTTCGTTGTTTTTAGCTTTATTTAAAAAGAAACCTACGGTACCATAAGAGAATTTATCATCAAAAACATTTCCATAAGGCACACAAATTCGAAAAATGGTAAAATCAATATTAAAATTAGTGGCGTATTGTTTTAAATATTCTTCACAACTCAATTTATTTTGAGCATAAATGGTTAAGGCCTCTTTTTGGTCATCTTCTTTCAGAAAAACATCTTGTTGTCCTTTGTAAACCAAACGGGTTGAAGGAAACACTATTCGAGATTTTGATTTAGAATTTCTATGGTGATTTAAAATATTTAATAACCCGATTTCATTAACCTCAACAAAATCTTTGTACTTATCAAAACCAACGTTAGTCCCTGTTAAACCTCCAAAACAATAAATATAATCTACATCAAAATCCAGCGCAGCAACTGCATTTGCATTAGTAATATCAATTGGCACATACTTTTGATTGTCATCAATAGAAGTTTGAGCAACATCAGTAGCTAAAACTTGTTGTCCCTGCTTATTTAAATAATAAACAAGGTGTCTGCCTATATAACCATTTGCTCCAAAAACAACTGATTTTTTCATATTGTAAAATTACTATACTTTTATATTCTAACTCCAATTACACAAACATCATCAATTTGTTCTAAACTTCCTTTCCAAACTTCAAATGCTTCATCAATTAAACTTCGTTGGTCTTCCATTTTTTTATCTTGAATGGAAAGCAATAATGCTCTAAAAGCTGCTGCTTTAAATTTTTTACCTTTTTCTCCACCAAATTGGTCCACATATCCATCCGAGAAAATATAAATACTATCTCCTTGTTGTAATTCAAAGGTATGTGTTGTATATGGCAATAATTCATCAAACTTCCCTATGGGTTGTTTATCGGCTTTAATTTCAATCAATTCGAAATCGTCATTATGGGCTTGACCCTCAATATCAACAGATTCCGCATCAAGTGCGGAATGACGTGTTGGTCTAATTATCCAAAGTGGATTGTTGGCTCCTGCATATTTTAACGTATTTCCTTCTAAGCTACACAAAGCGATATCCATTCCGTCTTTTACTTCATCTTCACTTTTTTCAAATTCTGCAATAACTATTTCTCGGGTTTTATTTAAAATTTCTCCCGGATCGGTTAAGCCGTATTCTCTAACACTCCTATTCAATCCATTATTGCATATCACACTAACCATAGCACCTGGAACTCCATGCCCAGTACAATCGGCAGCAGCGAATAAAACAATAGCCCCCTCCGACTCCCCCGAAGGGGGAGAGACTCCCTTCCCTTTGGGAAGGGTTGTGGATGGGCTTTCCAGCCAATAAAAGTCTCCCGCTACAATGTCTTTAGGCTTATAAAGGATAAAGCTTTCTTGTAAATACTCTTTTACAACTTTATTAGAAGGTAAAATGGCATTTTGTATCCGTTTAGCATATTGTATACTATCCAAAATCTCTTGATTTTTAACTTGGATGATGTCTCGTTGTTCTTCGGCTTCCTTTTTTTGTTGTTGAATAATAATGTTGGCCATTTTTTTAGTTCTATAACCTCTATAAATAAAAATGGATAACAAAATCATGATAAGAAAACTAACGCTAAACAAGATGGTTAATTTACGTTGCGATTCTGTTTTAATTTTTTCGGTTTCAAGTTTCTGATTGATTATAAAGTCTTTTTTTACCTGCTCAATAGAATCTTTGTATTGTTTTGATTGGTATTCAAAATCCAACTCATTTCTATAATCTTTTTTTCTATTTTCATCATTATTTAAACTATCTCTTATGGTAATAAATTCTTTGTAGTGGAAATACGCTTTTGGTTGATTTCCAATTTTATCATACGACTTATACAATGCTTCGTGAGCAGATTTTATATAATCTAATGCCTCTATTTCTTCAGCAATTTTTAATGATTTTTCACTATACTGAACCGCTAGCTTTAAATTACCAAGCTCACAATAAACTTTACCAATCTCATTTAAAGCAGATGAAATACCATCTTTGTGATGCATTTCTTCTCGAATTGCTAATGCTTTTTTATGTATTGCTAAAGCCGAATCGTACTGTTGTCGTTCAAAATATAAAGACCCAATATTAATGTATGAAACAGCAATTCCCTCAATATCATCAATTTGTTCAGATATTTTTAATGAAGCAAAATAGTTTTTACTTGCATTTTCGTAGTCTTTTTGTTGGTAGTAAACACTTCCTAAATTGTTTAGTAGTAAGCATTGACCAAAAACATGATTAAGCTTTACAACCAAATTATATGCTTCCGAATATTTTTCTAATGCTTTATTATTTAAACCTTGATCAAAATATACACTTCCCATATTAGTAAGTATTCGTGCTATTTGAACACTATCATTGCTCTTTTTAGCAACAAGTAAGTTTTTATAATAAATTTCTAAAGCCTGAGAATAATTGCCTTGATTCCAATAAATCATACCCATTGAAGATAATGCATTCAATTGCTGATAATCGGAATTACCCTTATATTTTAAGGCATGTGAAAATGCTAACTTTTGATGCTTTAATGATTCTTCATAGTTTCCATAATCCTTATCTAGTACTCCTAATGTGTTGTAACAATCAGAAATATAGAGCTGATTATTCATTTTTTTTGCATAACCTAAACCCATTTTAGCAAGTTTATAAGCCGAATCTAAATTTGACCGCTTAATGTTACGAGCAGCTGAATCATAACTATATGCAAGAATAGAATCATTTTTTGTTTTTTTGCCATAACGTATTAATGAATCAAGATTCTCTTCTTGTGCATAGGTAATTTCATTAAAACCTATAATCAGGGTCAAAAGAAATAATATGAATAATTTGTTTTTCAAATCCACTATTAATTGTAATCCATAAAAATATAAAAAACAGTCGATTATGTTATATTCTTTAAGATAAATAAAGAGATAATAACTATTTTATTAGTTTTGTTCCTTATCAATTGAATATATGGAGCATATTTTATCCAACAGAATAAACAGCTTGAGCGAATCGCAAACCCTTGCCATGGCGAGATTAAGTAGAGAATTAATTGCTCAAGGTAAAGACATTATCAGTTTAAGTATTGGTGAACCCGATTTTGCTACTCCAGATTTTATTAAGGATGCAGCAAAAAAAGCCATCGACGAAAACTATACACATTACACCCCTGTTCCTGGTTATCCAGAATTGCGTAAAGCCATCTCTTTAAAATTTAAACGAGATAACAACTTGGATTATTCACCAGAACAAATTGTGGTTTCTACAGGTGCTAAGCATTCGTTAACCAATTTGGCGTTAACTATTTTAAATCCAGGCGACGAGGTTTTATTACCTACACCTTATTGGGTTAGTTACCACGATATGATTAAAATTGCTGAGGCAATTCCAGTAACCATTCATTCGGGTATTGAAAACGATTTTAAAGTTACTCCTCAACAATTAGAAGCTGCTATAACACCAAAAACACGCATGTTGTGGTTTAGCTCTCCATGTAATCCTAGTGGTTCAGTATATTCAAAAGACGAGTTGTTTGCAATTGCTCAATTAATAGCCAAACACCCTAATATTATTATTGTATCTGACGAGATTTATGAACACATTAATTTTTTAGACAAACACCAAAGCATTGCTCAATTTGATTTTATTAACGAGCAAGTGGTAACTGTAAATGGGGTTTCTAAAGGTTTTGCTATGACAGGCTGGAGAATTGGCTACATTGGTGCTCCAAAATGGATTGCCGATGCTTGCACCAAAATGCAAGGACAGTTTACTTCTGGAACTTGTAGTATTGCGCAAAAAGCTGCTCAAGCAGCATTAGAGGCCGACCCAAAATTGGTTGAGCCCATGCAAAAAGCGTTTAGAAGTCGTAGGGATTTAGTATTGAGATTAATGGGCGAAATACCTGGATTAAAATTAAACGTGCCCAAAGGTGCTTTTTATGTATTCCCAAATGTCTCATACTTTTTTGGTAAAACAGATGGTGAAACTACCATTCATAATGCAGATGATTTATCGATGTATTTGTTAAACAAAGGTTTAATTGCAATGGTTTCTGGCGATGCTTTTGGTAATCCAGATTGTATCCGTTTATCTTATGCTACATCAGAAGAAATATTGACTGAAGCAATTAAACGAATGAAAAATACGTTAGCTCTTCTTAAATAAAATCGCTTTGAACAAACAAGACATCATATCCTTATTCGACAATTTTAACAAACTAAATGTATTGATTATTGGTGACGTAATGATTGACTCTTATTACTTTGGTAAAGTAGATCGTATTTCTCCAGAAGCACCTGTACCAGTAGTTTCGGTTCAACGAAAAGAAAATCGTTTAGGTGGTGCTGCTAACGTAGCGTTAAACATTCAAGAACTTGGAGCAAACCCAATTTTATGTTCTGTTATTGGCAATGACGATGATGCTAAATTGTTTGATAGTTTATTGAAATCAAAACAATTATCAAACGAAGGAATTCTGAACAGTAACAACAGAATTACAACAGTTAAAACACGTATAATTGGCAACAATCATCAAATGTTACGTGTTGACGCTGAAATGGATAAGGAATTAGACTCCAACGATAAAACATTGTTAATTGAAAAAATCACTTCACTAATTAACTCAAAAAAAATTGATGCTGTAGTTTTTGAAGATTACGACAAAGGCATTATCTCACAACAAGTAATTGACAAAATTGTTTTGCTTTGCAATGAGAAAAAAATACCTACAACGGTCGACCCAAAAAAACGGAATTTCTTGCATTACCATAATGTATCGTTGTTTAAACCAAACTTAAAAGAATTACGAGAGGGTTTGAATATTGAGATTAATCCGAAAGAATTAACTGAAATTAACGATGCCATTAACCTATTAAACAATCACCTCAACAACGATATTACTTTTATAACATTATCAGAACACGGTGTTTTTATTGCTAACCAAACCAAACAACACCACGAAAAAGCACACCTTAGAAATATTTCTGATGTTTCTGGTGCTGGAGATACCGTAATAAGTGTTGCAACACTTTGTTTAGCTTTAAAACAACCCATACAAACCATTGCAGCTTTAAGCAATTTAGCAGGAGGTATTGTTTGCGAAAAAGTGGGTGTAGTTCCCATCAAAAAAGAAGAACTTTTGGCCGAGGCTTTAATAAAATTAATATAACTAAATTTGTAACCTAATTTATTTGGTTTATTAATTTATATCACTTCAACTCAAGCATGACGGTTATTCCTTACAAAGAACAACAAGGCGGAAAGAAAGAACAAGTTGCAACGATGTTTAACAACATCTCAAAAAAGTACGATTTTCTAAATCATTTTTTATCACTAGGAATTGATATACTTTGGAGGAAAAAAGCCATCAAATTATTAAAACCTCATCAACCAAAAGTAATGCTAGACATTGCAACTGGCACTGGCGACTTTGCACTAGAAGCATTATCATTAAAACCAACCAAAATTATTGGAATCGACATTTCTGAGGGTATGTTAGCCGTGGGGAAAGATAAAATTAAAGCAAAAGGAGTTGATTCAATAATAGACTTACAATTGGGCGATTCTGAAAACTTACCATTCGACAATGGTTATTTTGATGCTTACACGGTTGGTTTTGGCGTTAGAAATTTCGAAAACTTAGAAAAAGGGTTAACCGAAATGTTACGGGTGTTAAAGCCTAATGGTAAAGCCGTTATCTTAGAGTTTTCGAAACCTAAAAAATTCCCAATTAAACAAGTTTATAATTTCTATTTCAACAATATTTTACCAGGTATTGGCAAATTAGTTTCTAAAGACAATGCCGCTTATACTTATTTACCAGAATCGGTAAATGCTTTTCCTGAAGGAGAAGAATTTGTCCAAATTTTATCAAAATTAGGTTATAAAGAAATTAAAAATATGCCGTTGATGTTTGGAATTGCATCAATTTATTACGCGAGTAAATAAAACCATAAAAGATTCGTTTAGGTTTCATGTTTAAACAACAATCAATACTCACTTTTCTTCTGCTAATCCTTACTATTTCGATGTTTGGACAAGAAAAGACTACTTTGAATTTACCCAAGTTTGAACATCGGTTTATGCATTTTGGCTTTTTAATCGGTATAAATTCTGCCGATTTCCGTTTAACTCGGTATCCCCCTACATTTAATTCCGATTCTTTATTAATTCTCGAACCTCAAAGTACTACAGGTTTTAATCTGGGTATTATTTCTGAAATGCACCTTGGCGAATATTTTGGTTTACGTTTTACACCAAATTTGGCATTTTCGCAACGTAAGTTAATATACACCTTTACTACTTTTGAAGGTGATAAAACCTACACCAAAGACATCGAATCAACTTTAATTAACTTTCCTTTAAACCTTAAAATAAAATCGGCCAGGCTTAATAACTTCAGCGCTTATATCATTGGTGGTGCTTCTTACAGTTTAGATTTAGCATCAAATGCATCAGCACAAAATAATAGCACCAATTTAAACGACATTTTTGTAAAATTGGGAAAACACGATTTTATGGGAGAAATTGGTTTTGGAACTGATTTTTATCTAGAATATTTCAAATTTGGCTTAGAGCTAAAAATGAGTTATGGATTAAACGATATTCATGTTAGAGAACCCAATGCTTTTTCTGACCCAATCGACAAATTAAAATCTAAAATGTTCTTGCTTTCCTTTACTTTTGAAGGATAATTTTTTGTCAATGCAAATCATAGAAATTTCTGTTTTACCCGAAGAAGCTGCTAATGAAGTTTTATTAAAAACGATTATTGGTAATCAAATCCGTAAGAAAGAGTTTGATTTTAGAGTAATTAAACGCTCCATTGATGCACGTAAACGCATTGTTAAATTCAATTTAAAAGTTGAAGTTTATATTAACGAGACCATTCCTTCCACCATAAAACAAACCATTTATCAAAATGTTACTGATAAACCAAAAGTTAATGTGATAGGTTTTGGTCCTGCAGGAATGTTTGCTGCACTTAAACTGATTGAATTAGGCTTTAAACCAATTGTTTTAGAACGAGGAAAAGATGTAAGAAGCAGAAGAAGAGATTTAGCCGCTATTTCTAAAGATCAAGTGGTAAATCCAAACTCTAATTATTGTTTTGGTGAAGGTGGTGCTGGTACATTTTCTGATGGCAAACTTTATACCCGCTCAAAAAAACGTGGCAACATCGACGAAATTTTAACCATTTTAGTAGAACATGGAGCAACAGAAAACATTTTGGTTGATGCTCACCCTCACATTGGTACAAACAAGCTCCCTCAAGTTGTTACTGCAATAAGAGAAACCATATTACAATACGGTGGTGAAATACATTTCAACACACAAGTAGTTAATTTAAAAATTGAAAGCAATCATCTAAAAGGAGTCGTTGACCAGAACAACAATGTTTTTTTGGCAGATAACACCATTTTAGCAACAGGGCATTCTGCTAGAGATATTTTTTATCTTTTACACAAAATGAAGGTGTTAATTGAATCTAAACCTTTTGCTTTGGGAGTAAGAGTAGAACATCCACAAGAATTAATAGACCAAGTTCAATATCATTGTGATATTAGAAGTGAATATTTACCTCCTGCTTCTTACAAGTTGGTTCATCAAGTTAAACAACGCGGTGTATTTTCTTTTTGTATGTGTCCGGGCGGTATAATTGCCCCTTGTGCAACTGCTCCTGGCGAAATTGTTACCAACGGCTGGTCTCCATCAAAACGAAACAACCCTTTTGCTAATTCGGGAATTGTAGTTACTGTTGAGCAAGAAGATATTGAACAGTTTAAAGCCTTTGGACCATTAGCTGGATTAAAGTTTCAAGAATCTGTTGAACGAGCTACATTTATAGGTGGAAAAAATAATGCCGAAACCAATTTTGGTCAGGTTGCTCCAGCACAACGATTGATAGATTTCATTAATAACAAGACTTCATCTAATCTTCCTAAATGCTCGTACAATCCAGGAGTAATTTCAGCTCCTTTACATGAAATTTTGCCTCCGAAAATTGTTTACCATTTACAAGAAGGCTTTAAAGCTTTTGGAAGAAAAATAAACGGTTACTTAACCAAAGAAGCTATTATTGTTGCTGTTGAGAGCAGAACATCATCACCTGTTAAAATTCCAAGAGATTACGAAACGTTGGAACACCCCGAACTAAAAGGTTTATATCCATGTGGTGAAGGTGCGGGTTATGCAGGAGGGATTGTTTCTGCTGCTATTGATGGGCAAAAATGTGCTAATGCTATTTCTTTAAAAACAATTTAGGAAAGTTTAACCCCAATAATACAAACATCGTCAACCTGCTCTAACTCTCCTTTCCAATTCATAAAAAACTGTTCTAACTCAATTTTTTGCTCATCCATCGTTTTATCTTGAATAGAAAGTAGTAATTCTTTGAATGGTTTGTACATCATTTTTTTTCCTTTATCTCCACCAAATTGATCAGCATATCCATCCGTAAACAGGTAAATGGTATCGTTCTTTTGCAATTCAATGGTATGATTTTTAAAAGGATCTTGTTTAAAGTGTCTTCCAATAGGTTGTTTGTTGGGTTTGTATTCTAGTAGCTCGCTACTGCCTTTTCTCGCTATCCATAATGGGTTGTTTGCTCCTGCCCATTCAATAGCACTATCTAAAACCAAATTTCTACCAAATTTAACCAACGAAATATCCATTCCATCTCTAACCTCCATTTCTTCACCACTTTGCTCAAAGGTTTCAATAACCAATTCTCTAACCTTATCTAAAATTTCGGCTGGTTGAGTTAAATGAAATTCGCCAACAGCTCTATTTAAAGCACTGTTACAAACTACGCTTACCATTGCTCCTGGAACACCATGTCCTGTACAATCTGCAGCAGCTAACAAAATGGAATCTTTTAATACTTCCATCCAATAAAAATCGCCAGCAACAATATCTTTTGGTAAGTACAGTACAAAACCATCTTTTAAATGTTTTTTCAATTCGGTTGAAGAAGGCAATATAGCATCTTGAATCCGCTTGGCATAGTTAATACTATCGGTTATTTCCTTACTCTTTATTTCTACTATCTCTTTCTGTTCTTCAATAATTTTTTTCTGTCCTTGACTAACCTTGTATCGTTTATAAGTAAAGCCTCCAAAAATTAGGAGTATCATTACTCCTCCAAACAAAGCATATCGTTGTGTAGTTTGTCGTTTTATTTGTTCATCTTTAACAGATAATTCTGCTTTATTAACCTTATCCTTCTCTGCAATTTTAATACTATCTGCAATTAATTTTTTTTCATATTCATATTGAAATTGCTTTTGTAACGATGTCTCTTTAATAGATTGACTATTTACGCTATCCTGCATCGTGAAGAATAATTCTTGCATCATATAGGCATTTTTATAATCACCTTTTTTGAGGTACAACTCCTTCATTAATTCTGCTGCGTTTTTCAATGCTTCTGGATATCCAATTTCTTTGGCTAAAGCAAAACTCTGCTGAGCATTTTCAAAAGCTTGTTTGATATCTCCCAAAGCAATATATGTCCTACTAATATTTGCATATCCATAAGATTGATTGTCTGTTTCATTAATTTGTTTAAATAAATCTAAAGCACTTTTTTGTTTGGCTAATACTTTGTTTAAATCTATCTGTTGTTCTTCATTATTAGATTTATACAAATCCATTTCAACCAATGATATCTTTGTTGTGGTTGCAGCAACTCCACTTAAATTACCTATTTCATTGTATATTTTAAGACATTGATTAAAATAATCAAGCGCTTCAGTCAATTTATTTTGCTTCATGTAAATTGATCCTATATTACTATAAAGCCTAGCTACACCTTTTGGAATTCCACTTTTTTTCTCTAACAATAATGCTTCGAAAAAATATTTATATGCTTTGTCTAAATCATTTTGTTTAAAATAGATACCACCAATATTATTCAGTGCTAAAGCCATTTCCCTTTCGTTTTTCAACTCAGTATTTAACTTAAGTGATTGATGATAATAATCTAATGCTTTTAAAATATCTCCTTGAAGTTTATTGATATAACCCAAATTATTCAAGGCTGTTGGAACCACATCGTTATTGTTAATTTCTCGACTTACCTCTATA